>NZ_JBFODN010000099.1:0-6426 GCF_040908345.1 Aeromonas sp. R3-1 | reverse complement strand
CAAAAAGACCCCAGTCTCAACCTGACCGGCGAGGATCGGGAGATCACCCCCTACGGCCACGAGTTCGAACGCAATCTCTACTTCCAGCTGCTCGATGAAAAGGGCGGCTTGCTGCTGCGCGCCCCCAGCGCCCCGGATCAGCCGCTGGTCACCCTGGCCATCGGCTTCGACACGGTCGAAAAAGATAATCACCAGTGGCGCACCTTCACCCTCTACAACCAGCAGGAGCAGACCTGGCTGGTGGTGGCAGAACGGGACGACGAGCGCAGCGAACTGGCCAGCAAGATGGCAACCCTCACCATGCTGCCGCTGCTGATCACTCTCCCCTTCCTGCTGGCCCTGCTCTGGTGGCTCATCACCCGCGGGCTGGCCCCCCTGCGCCAGCTGGCCCAGGCCATCAGCGAACGTCACCCCGCCAACCTGAGCCCCCTCAGCCTCAAGATAAGCGCTCAGGAGCTGACCCCCCTCACCAACGAGATCAACCGGCTGATGCAGGCGCTGGCGGAGACCATAGAGCGGGAGAAACAGTTCACCAACGAGGCGGCCCACGAGCTGCGCACCCCGCTGGCGGTGCTGCGGATCCACAGTGAAAATGCCCTTGCGGCCGATGATGACGCCAGCCGCCAGCAATCCCTGCACAAGATGTTGCAGGCCCTCGATCGCAGCGATCGGCTGATCCGCCAACTGCTGACCCAGGCCCGTATCGACAACCAGCAGGGGCTGGTATTGACCGAGCTAGAGGTGGGTCACCTGCTGCAAGGCACCCTGGCAACGCTTGCTCCCATCGCGCTCAAGAAGGATCAGCAGCTGTCGCTGGAGTGTGAATTGCCGCTGCTGGTGATGGGGCAGGCCACCCTGCTCGAGCTGCTGTTCAGTAATCTCATCGACAATGCGCTACGCTACACCCAGCCGGAGGGCGAGATCAGGGTGCGGGTTCAGCGAGAGGGCAACCGGGTGAGGGTGGATGTGAGTGACAACGGCCCCGGCATTCCCGCCAGCGCCTTGCCCCGGCTGTATGAACGCTTCTTTCGGGTCAATCCCCAGCAGGGGGATGGCGTGGGTCTCGGCATGGCCATCGTCTCGCGTATCGCCCAGTTGCACGGCGCCGACCTCGATGTCCACAACCGACCGGAAGGGGGGCTGGAGGTGAGCGTGTTACTCCCGCTGGCAAGATAAGCGATAAGTAAAGAGCCCGCGATGCGGGCTCTTTACTTTCAATGACAATCTGGCTGCACGGTAAAGGTTCGACTGGAGTCCACCGGGCCCAGCTCCGCCAGCAGACGTCGGCCCAGCAGCACCGGATAGATCATCTTGCTGCGATCCCGCAGTGTGAACCACTCCTCATACACCTTGTCCCCCAAGCAGATGGACATGGTCACCGTTGGCCGCTGCTCCATACCGCCCGCCCCGCGCACCGTCACGCTGCGCTCGACCCTCCGCTCGAACTGCTGCTTGACCAGTTTGCCGCTGTCGGCATCGGTCACCACCAGCATGAAGCGCACCCAGGGCTTGCCATCCCGTTTGAATCTGGTGATGGCGCGTGCATCGAGGGAAGAGGTGAGCGCCCCGGTGTCGAGCTTCATCTTCACCGCCACGCCGGTAGGCAAAATAAGCCCCTTTTCGATCCAGCCATAGCTGGTCGGGGTCTCTGCCAGCGCACTGCCACACAGTGCCAGCATCAGGGTGATCCCCACCATCATCTTGCCCATTTTACTGCCCTGCCTTGTCAATCCTGCGCCCAGATCTACCACAGTCCTATTGTGGGTCAATCCGATTTATTTCAGCTACTTGGATAATATCTGGCGGGTCAGGAGAGAGACGACAAAGAGTGGCCGAACGGCGGCCCAAGCGGGCGGGAATATCGCAGGAGAGCAAGGCACCGAACGGTGCTGGATGAAACTGGTGGTTAACCTCAGGTTGTGACGCCAAAGGCTACCACAAGGATTTACAAATTATCAGTCTTGTTCTGAAGGGATTTTTGCCTACACTGTTGTAAACCGGAGGGCCTGAAAACCACCGGTTTTTTTGCGCCTGCCGAAAATTTGCCACTGCAAAAGTGACTTTCAACAAGGCTCAATAAGGAATTTGTAATGCGTATCGAAGAAGACTTGAAGCTCGGTTTCAAGGATGTCCTGTTCCGCCCCAAGCGCTCTACTCTCAAGAGCCGTTCCCAAGTAAGCCTGACCCGTCAGTTCACCTTCAAACACACTCAGACCCAATGGCAAGGCGTACCCGTTATCGCCGCCAACATGGATACCGTCGGCAGCTTTGCCATGGCGCGTACGCTGGCCGGTTTCGAGATGATGACCGCGGTACACAAGCACTACAGCCTTGAGCAGTGGCAAGCTTTCGTCAACGAGACCGACCCGGCGCTGCTGGGCCATGTGATGGTCTCCACCGGCACCTCGGCTGAAGATTTCGCCAAGACCCGCCAAATCCTCGCCATGTCCGAAGCGCTGCGCTTCATCTGTGTCGATGTGGCCAACGGCTACTCCGAACACTTCGTCGAGTTCGTGCGCAAAATTCGTGAAGCCTGCCCCAACCACGTCATTCTGGCGGGCAACGTGGTCACCGGCGAGATGGTCGAAGAGCTGATCCTCTCCGGCGCCGACATCGTCAAGGTCGGCATCGGCCCGGGCTCGGTCTGTACCACTCGCGTCAAGACCGGCGTCGGCTACCCGCAGCTCTCTGCCATCATCGAGTGTGCCGATGCGGCCCACGGCCTCGGCGGCCAGATCGTCGGTGACGGCGGCTGCACCTGCCCGGGCGACGTCGCCAAAGCCTTCGGCGGCGGCGCCGACTTCGTGATGCTGGGCGGCATGCTGGCAGCCCACGAGGAGTGCGGTGGCGAGATCGTCGATGTAGACGGCGAACCCTTCATGAAGTTCTACGGCATGAGCTCCTCCAGCGCCATGGACAAGCACGCCGGCGGCGTCGCCGAGTACCGTGCCTCCGAGGGTAAAACCGTACTGCTGCCCTACCGCGGCCCGGTCGAGAACGCCGTGCGCGACATTCTGGGCGGTGTGCGCTCCACCTGTACCTACGTGGGAGCCAGCCAGCTGAAAGAGCTGACCAAGCGCACCACCTTTATCCGGGTGCGTGAGCAAGAGAACAACGTCTACGGCAAGGAGTAACCTGCCACAGACCGCCGTCACGCGCTGACGGTTAGAAGCCAGTCAACCGGTGTGCTACCCTGCGCACCGGTTTTTTTGCATTTGGAACCCCGAGCCATGACAACTCCCCTGCCCCCGTTTGACTGGGACATCTTCTGCTGCGTCGTCGACAACTTCGGCGACATCGGCGTCACCTGGCGACTCGCCCGCCAGTTAAAGCGGGAGGGGAATATTGCGGCACATGGCGATGAGGTTCAGGTGCGGCTCTGGGTGGACGATCTGGCAAGTTTCGCCCGCATCTGCCCCGGGCTCGACCCGGCGCAGGATGGCCAGTGGGTCGATGGCATCTATATCCAGCACTGGCATGAGACCCTGCCGAGCGACATGACACCGGCCAGGGTGGTGATCGAGGCCTTTGCCTGCGAGCTGCCCGCCCCCTTCATAGAGCTGATGACGAGCCAACCCAGCCCCCCATGCTGGATCAATCTGGAGTACCTCTCGGCGGAGAGCTGGGTCGAGGATTGCCACGGCCTCGCCTCGCCACAGCGAGTTGGCAACCAGAGCCTCAAAAAATACTTCTTCTTCCCGGGTTTTACCGCTAAAACCGGCGGCCTTTTATGCGAGCACGACCTCATCACCGAACGGGAGCAGTGGCAGCAAGATGATGCGGGACTGGCAGCCTACTGGGCAAGCCTCGGTTTGCCGCCCAGACAAGAGCACGAGCTGCGGGTCAGCCTCTTTACCTACGAGAGCGATGCACTGCAAAGCCTGGTCGAGAGCTGGTGCCAGAGCGCCACGCCCGTCACCCTACTGCTGCCGCTGGGGCGCTCTCTCAACGATGTGCTCACCGGTGCCGGTCTGACTGATGCCATCCCTGCAGCCAAAGCTGGGGATCTGCTCCACGCGGGCAACCTCACCATCAAGCTGCTGCCGATGACCGATCAGGCCGGTTACGATCGACTGCTGTGGAGCTGCGATCTCAATCTGGTGCGCGGGGAGGACTCCTTCGTGCGGGCCCAGTGGGCCGCCCGTCCTTTCCTCTGGCATATCTACCAACAGGAGGAGGAGGCCCATCTGGTCAAGCTGGAGCAGTTCCTCGACCACTATATTGCTGATCTGCCTGCCGATTGCGGCCAATGGCTGCGCCGCTTCAATCTGGCTCTCAACCGTGGTGAAGATTGCCGCGAACTCTGGGCCCAATGGCCGCAATATAGCGCGATTTGGCAGCAACATGGGCGACTCTGGTCACAGAAGCTGCTCCGGGATGGGGATCTCGTCACACGGTTGGTGAAATTTTTAGAAAGCCGTATATAATCTGGCAGTTTTTATCCGTCCGTTTCACGAACAGGAATTTTTTACATGAAAACCGCTCAGGAAATCCGCGCTGGTAACGTAGTCATGATCGGCACCGAGCCGATGGTGGTCCAGAAGGCTGAATTCAACAAATCCGGCCGTAACTCCGCCGTGGTCAAAATGAAGCTGAAGGGCCTGCTGAACGGCAGCGCTACCGAGACCGTCTTCAAGGCCGACGACAAGCTGGACGTTGTTCAGCTGGAGCGTAAAGAGTGCACCTACTCCTACTTCTCCGACCCCCTGTATGTCTTTATGGACACCGAGTACAACCAGTACGACGTAGAGAAAGACAACCTGGGTGACGTGCTGAACTACCTGGTAGACGGCATGGAAGATCTGTGTGAAGTGACTTTCTACAACGAGAAAGCCATCTCCGTAGAACTGCCGACCACCATCGTGCGCGAAGTTGAGTACACCGAACCGGCTGCCCGTGGCGACACCTCCGGTAAAGTGACCAAGCCTGCCCGTCTGAAAGGCACTACCTACGAGCTGGCTGTTGCCGCTTTCGTAGAGATCGGTGACAAGATCGAAATCGATACCCGCACCGGCGAATTCAAGCGTCGCGTCAACTAATTGACCACGTTGAATTGATTGCAAAAAAGCGAGCCAACGGCTCGCTTTTTTATTGCCTCCGAGTTGCCATCACACCGCCCGCCTTCAGAAAATCCCGCCGCAGCCGCTAACCCAGATAACCGGGGGAGCACACTATGGCCAGATTATCCTTATCACTGCTGTTATTGACCTTGCTGGCTGGCCATGGGGCAGAGGCGAGCGAGGTCGCCCCCCCCGTTGCCGAGCCACTGCCCCTCGACCACTGGCAAGCCAGCGACTGGAAAGGGTTGCCCGATGCCACCCAGATCGACAAGCAGACGGTGCTGTTCTCCAAACACGACAGTGAAAACTATCTGGGGCTCGCCATTTTACTGCCCGACTGGCAGCGCAGCGGCCAACTGTGGCAACTGACTCGCGCCCTCGGCCGACTGGGTTTTGATACCCTGCTGCTGCTCCCCTCTCCCCAGCAGACCGAACTGGACCCAGCCGCCGAGAAAAAAGCGAAAAACAGCGATGCATTTCGCAAGCAGTTTGCCGAGCGGATCAGCAAGCTGGCCGATGCCAAGCTGCAGGAGGGGGGCTTCAAGCTGATCCTGGCGCAAGGTACCGGCGCCGCCTGGACTGCCAACCTCATCGCCAGCGAACAGTTGCCCGCCCCCGATGCACTGGTGCTGCTCGATGGCTTCTTCCCCAACCAGCAGAGCAACCAGACCCTGGCCAAACAGGTGGCTCAGGCGGCCATCCCGACCTTGGACCTCTATCAGGAGGATGGCGGTCGCTGGCCCCTGCTGGCCGCCGAGGCCCGCAGAAGCGAGAGCCGGCGCAGCAACAAGCTCAACTATCGCCCCTACGCCCTGATGGAGCTGGAGGAGACCCCCACCCGCATTCAGGGCTGGCTCAACCATCTGGGCTGGCTCTAAACCAGCCGCCACCGTGGCGCAATAAAGCGCGCGCCAGCTCACATCTGCCGGATAAAGCCCAACCCTGCCACGGCGACGATCTGGCCCTGACCGCATCCTCTTTGGCATCATGGCCCCTCGACACCAGAAAAATGGCAGGAAGGTCCATGCAGCAAATCGTATTTCTCGACAGCGATACCCTGGATGCGGGCATCACCCTGCATCACCCCGACTTCCCCCACCACTGGCAGAGCTATCCAAGTACTACCCCGGAACAGGTGGTGGAACGGCTCAAAGATGCCAGCATCGCCATCATCAACAAAGTACGGATCGGCGCCGCCGAACTGGCCCAGCTGCCGGAGCTCAAACTCATCGCCCTGGCCGCCACCGGCAGCGACAACGTGGATCTGGAAGCGTGCCGCGCCGCCAACGTCGGGGTGTGCAATATCCGCAATTACTCGGGCCCCTCGGTGCCGGAGCACGCCATGGCGCTGATGCTGGCCCTGTCG
>NZ_JBFODN010000098.1:0-1103 GCF_040908345.1 Aeromonas sp. R3-1 | reverse complement strand
TGAGTGAACCTCGGTTAATCAAAGACTTGTTGTATTGAGGCCAGTTGGTGATGGGGTGAAGCGATGTGCCCATGATGCAGACTTGAAGAGGATGGAGGTGATCAGATCACCAAGTCCTCAGTTAGTTCCATTCAAGCTGTATCGATTTGGGAAACAACGCCGGTGGCGACTGTACCACCTAAAATGGTGTCCGGGATGATTAGACCACTACAGAGTGCTTGCTTGGGAACATATATTTGAGTCGGGCGCTGAGCCGGTATATCTATATTTAGTTGCTCCTTAAATTGATCTACGTCAAGTAAAGTTTCTGTTAATAGTCTACATGTCAGCAATAGAGTAATTAGATAATCGCAATAGGAATTTATATCGCCCGGTCTCTATGGATGTAATTTATCATAGGGGAAAAACGGGGGGCTTATGATTATATATGGGAAGTATGGCGGTGCTGCATTGCGAGCAGTACACCTAATGGTGCAGAACAATTATGACCATGTCAGTGCCTGGGATATGGCGATGTTCGAAGCATTCGGAGAAGACTTAGGCGTTAAAAAGTTCAAAAACAACCCTAAGGTTACATTTCTGACCCTATGCAGTTTGAGTGCGATTAGCTGTGTCATGCCAATCTATTATGATGCAGCCGCAAAGACTAAGATGTATGTCACCACTGCCCTTGATATCCTTTCCTCTAAAGACAAAGCTACACCGATTAATCCTGATGATTTATGGCAAGAGGTTATCAGTGCTTGTGATGCTGCAGCCACACTGAAGCACAACAATCAGATGGATGTCGTTCTGACACTATGGTATGCAAATGTACTGAATACCCATTGGGCGAGTGATGAGCTGGAGCTTAGGGCTGACTTTCTGTAATCGTCATTTCGAAGAGTGTACAGATCTAGTTATCACCTGACACCGGCCTCAAACCGGTGTCTTGTTTACGCGACTTTAGAGCGCACTTCCTTCGGTATCAATTTCAGACCCTTCTTGAACATGCTGTAAGGGGTCTGACCCTCCATCATCCTGCCTTGATGTGGCCGCTGGGTGTTGTAGTGCTCCAGGTAGCTATCCAGGTCTGTCTGCATCTGCTCTACCGACTCATACCA
>NZ_JBFODN010000097.1:0-6040 GCF_040908345.1 Aeromonas sp. R3-1 | reverse complement strand
CTCTTTCTCGGTTTCTCACGAGGCCGATGTGTTTAGCCCCCCTCTCGGCTCTTCACAAAATAAGGGAGAGGGGCTGGGGGTGAGAGCTGAGGCTGATTCGGTGCTTGAAGGGGGCGAGTTCTGCGCTCCTCCCCCTCCCAAGGGGGAGGCCGGGAGGGGGTTGGATTTTGCCAATCGTTGGCAGGAGCTGGATTGGGACGATATCGGCATGCAGATCCGCGCCAAAACTGCCGCCGATGTGGCCCGCGCCCTGAGTGCCCCCCGCCGCACCCTGAGCGATTTTATGGCGCTGATCTCCCCAGCCGCCGAAGCCTATCTGCCGCAGATGGCAGCCGAGGCCGAGCGGCTGACCCGCCAGCGCTTTGGCAACACCATCGGCTTCTATGTGCCGCTCTATCTGTCGAACCTCTGCGCCAACGACTGCACCTACTGCGGTTTCTCCATGAGCAACCGCCTCAAGCGCAAGACCTTGAATGCAGAGGAGATTGAGCGCGAGTGTCTGGCCATCAAGGCGCGCGGTTTTGACAGCGTGCTGCTGGTGACCGGCGAGCACGAGCACAAGGTGGGGCTCGCCTATTTTCGCGAGGTGATGCCCATCATTCGCCGCCACTTCAGCACGGTGGGGATGGAGGTGCAGCCCCTCTCGCAGGCCGAGTATGCCGAGCTGAAAACCCTCGGCCTCGACGCCGTCATGGTCTATCAGGAGACCTACCACGCCGCCACCTACGCCCGCCACCATCTGCGCGGCAACAAGCGGGACATCGCATGGCGCCTCGCCACGCCGGATCGGCTCGGCCGTGCCGGTATCGACAAAATCGGGTTGGGGGCGCTCATCGGTCTCTCCTCGGACTGGCGCGCCGACAGCTACTTTGTCGCCGAGCACCTGAGCTGGCTTGAGCGCCACCACTGGCAGAGCCGCTATTCGCTCTCCTTCCCGCGCCTGCGCCCCTGCACCGGCGGGCTGGAGCCTGCCGTGGTCATGTCGGATCGCCAGCTGGCCCAGCTTATCTGCGCCTGGCGCCTCTTCTCGCCGACCCTGGACTTGTCCCTCTCCACCCGCGAGTCGGCCACGTTTCGCAACGGCGCGGTGCGCCTTGGCATCACCCAGATGTCGGCCGAGTCGCGCACCCAGCCGGGTGGCTATGCCGAGGGGGATGCAGAGGAGCTGGAGCAGTTCGCCATCCACGACGACCGCCCGGTGGGGGAAGTGGCCGCCGCCGTGCGGCAGGCGGGGTTGCAGCCGGTGTTCAAGGATTGGGAACCGTTTTTGGGCCGATAGGGGCGGCCATGCCCCCCTTTGCCGGTGGCAACCGGCGTCCAGCCAGACTCCGTGCCTGTGGCAAGCAGGTACGGCTGCGCCGTGCAATCGTAGGGTCGATTAGCCGTTAGGCGTAATCGTCCGCTTTGTTATGTGGGGATGGATGGCTCGGCTACGCCGAGCAGGACGCGAGGCCGTTGGCCTCGAAGGGGTTTCGCCCGCCCTTCGGGCTTGGGCGAGTAACTTTTCTTTGCGTGGCCAAAGAAAAGTCACCAAAAGAAAGGCCACCCCCGCTAATTCGCCCGACTTCGTCGGGTTCCTTCGGCTCACCCGCTTGTCCGACGGCACGCGCCGACGGGCCATCCATGGCCCGGCGCCGCTCGCTCGACATCCTGTCTCGCGGCCTGGACAAGCGGACTCGCCTCAGCGAATAAGAGGGGGAACCAAAACCCTGCCCGCCATAACCTCAGGGAGTGGTCGTAGGGTGCAATTCACTTCGCTTATTGCACCCTATGGTAATACACCCTGTGAGGACGACATTTAAGCATCTATTTCTCTTAAATCTTCGATTATTGGGGTGAGCCATTCAACAACTTGAGAAGTGAAACGCGCCCATGAAGGATGTTTAGATGCAAGGTCTACAATCCGAGTTAAACCTACGGAGCGTTCAATTCCCAAGAAGTTAATTATTTGCGTTACATAGTTATGTGAGTCTTGTTCAAAAATAATAGTTCTTGCGATATCTACTATTTCTTGGTAATCGTTACCCAACTCATTGCCATTAATTTCAACAAGCATAGAGTGAATGTATCGCTCTGGATTGAACTCCTCAGGCAAAGTAAACTCTGAAATTTTTTCTAAAGCTCTAGCTCTCAGGTCAATAGCTCTTTGATCATTGCCAGTAATTACTTTTTTGATGGCGTTTTCTTTTTGTGCCCGTAGACGACAAACATCACCATCTAATACATATATATTTTTACTAACATCTTCACCTCTAAGTAAAGCCCCGCCTAAAATTGTGAAGGCGTTAGATGAGGCACCATATTTTATAATCTGAACATGCTTGGATGCCTTGAGGGATGAGCATAATTTACTTACAACCGCAGCAGCTACATCATCCTCAACATAGATTTCTACGGAGGTCCTTCTCTCCCCAGTTAGACGAGTTATTGAATCTGGCTTAGTATCTTCGAAACAATATGTTCTATCAGAAAAATTCAATATATGTCTAATGTTAACCATGTGCGACATGGTGGTTATTACTTCTCTGTGAGTTGTAAAAATTATTTGTATTTTATTTTCTGTTGCATGCTGAGAAAGAACAGCTATAAGTCTTTTCAGTGCGCTATCATGTAGCAATAAGTCAATTTCATCAATTAAAATCAAAGCGTATTTATCAGCTTTTAACACGGTCTCAAGAATTAAAAATATCTTTTGCTCACCAGCGCTCATGCTGAGAGATGAATACCTCATCCCATTCGCTTCTACACCGATCATCTTTTTTCCATTCGGCTGGAGATGGCTATTTAGAGATGTATATCTTTTGTTTAAAATTTGAGATGCTTTATTCAGGATGGTTTCCACTAAAGCGTTGGTTACATTTGATGTCACATATTGCACAGAGTTCTTTTTCTCTGATTCAATCATTGGGACACACTTATCTATTCCAAGATAATAAACTTCTCTTAACGGACGTCTAGCGTATATTGGAACCCATCTTGAACCTCTAGCCTCAGATTTTCCATAGCTTTTTTTCTCATCATCTATTAATTCTCTTCCTCTCCTATATGACATAGAAATTAAAAAACTACTGCCATTCCACTCTGAATCTGGACTTCTAGGAAAAAAATCACCTAGTTTGTTGTCTTCGCCTGGAAAGTCCTTTTCTGGCATATAGACACCTGCGAGGGCATGTAAGATGGATGATTTCCCACTTCCATTTGGCCCTAAGATCGCGGTCAATGCATGAGGGGTAAATGTCAACTCATTTAAATCGTTTAGGCATTTTAATTTTTTAATATTTATGGAGTTTATAGTTTGCCCTGTAATGGTTTTTACCGTGTTAGGTTGTTTGGCCACAGTTTCAGTCCTGTTTATTAGTTTTAAAAAATTAAAATGCTATTTGTATGTGAGAGAGTTTACTCTTGTGGAGACCCGTAGGGAACTTTTATAGACTTGTTGTGAATCTTGAGTAAATCGGTCATTCAGTAATTTCCGTAATGGCGACCGGTCCATAGTAATTTTTTGACTCAGGTTACATGCTGCCTCAATTTAGATAGCGCTACAGGCTACGTCCTGACAGATATCAGCCTGCGGGAACAAGGGCATAGATATGTGCATCCATAGGTTGGCCATGAAGAAAGATGCGATTTCTAGCCCGGCACTCAAAGGTTGCCTCTGCGGCCATAGCAACAGCTTCGCTGGCGTTGTTGCCAACCCCCATCACGATCTCTAGCCGAAATAGTCCTAACTGCTGAAAGCCAAAGTCACGGAGCAGGGCGACCGCCTGTCGGGCGATGCCGCAGCCTTGGCGGGATTGGCGTACCCAATAGCCGATATTGCCGTAACGATGATGGGGCGACAGCTGGTTGATTCCTGCGCCACCCAGCAGTTGGCCGTTGGTGGCGCAGAAGATGCCCATGTCAAAGGAGCGTCCCGCCGCACAATCCTGATCGCAGCTGGCAAACCACGCCAGTGCACTTTCCCGGGTAAATGAAGGGGAGCACCAGCTCATCCATTTGCCGACCGTCTCGATCGATTCGTGGGCCGCGCGGACAAACTCGTCGGCATCGTCCGCTTTGAACGGGCGGATCACGATATTGGCGTTGGCAAGGCGCTGGAATCTCATCACTTATCCTGCTTTTTCAGAAAGTAACTGATATGCCCCGGCGGCATATCGGGCAGTTGGCCAAAGACCTCGTAACCCTGCTTTTGGTAGAAGGGAAGGGCCTGAAAACTGGTGGTTTCCAGATGGTAGTTGCTGATGCCCTGGCTTTGGGCGTACTGCTCCATGGCACCGAGCAGGCGGCCGCCCCAGCCATCGCGGCGGATGCTTTCGTCGATCCAGAGCCAGTCGACGTGCAGCCAGCCCCACTTGATGTCGGCGATGATACCGCCGTGTACCTTGCCCTCTTTATCCTTGATAAAGCTGGCGATCCGCTCGCGCCGAAGTTCGTACAGTTGAGGGCCTGCCTGGCTTACGTTGTAGCCCGTCAGGCCAATGCGCAGCGCTTCAACATCATCGTCCTGAGGCGGTTGGGGTGGGGTGAGTTGCATATGGGCTCCTGCGGTATGGGTTGTGGCGGCGGCAAAGGGTTAAAGCAATACCCGTTTGGACTCTGTCTGGTCAAGTGCTCTGGTCGCTCGCCACCAAGCGTGCATGGTATGGCGGCCAGTCAATGGCCCTTGCAACTTCCATCCCCCCCTTGCATCACCCCAGAGTGAGGCGCAGACTGTTTGGCCTTGTTTTTATGCGATTCGATTCAAGGCAACCATCATGACTCCTGCCATCAACCTGCTGAAGAAGCTCAAAATTTCCCACAAGCTCTACCCCTACGAGTGCGAAGCCCACGACGATTTCGGCAAGCATGCCGCGACCCAGCTCGGGCTGCCGGAGGCGCAGGTGTTCAAGACTCTGGTTGCCCATCACGACAAGCAGGCGGTGGTGGCCATCGTTCCCTCATCCGGTATGTGCAGTCTGAAGCAGCTGGCCAAGGCGACCGGCCTCAAGAAGGTGGAGATGATGAAACCGGCGGAAGCGGAGAAGCTGACTGGTTACAAGGTGGGCGGCATCAGCCCGCTGGCCCAGAAGAAATTGCTGCCCACCGTACTCGATGAGTCGGCGCTGCAGTTTGACGAGATCCTGGTGAGCGGCGGCAAGCGCGGCCTCTCGGTCGGTGTGGCGCCGCAGGATATGCTGACGCTGATGAAGTGGATCGCCGCACCTATCGGCGAAGAGTAGTGCCGGGCACGGTGTGAACCTGCCCTCCGGGCCTGTGGTGGCCCGGAGGCGATGTGACTCGTGAGGATATCTGCCCGCGTCCCCCTGTTTGTCGTGTTGCTTATCCTCGCACAGGCCGCGCCAAGGTGGGGTGCCCACGCTCAGGGCTACACTGAAAGTACCCCTTCAGCCAAGGCGCGGTTTATGTCACCCCTGCATCTGCTTGCTGCCGCTCTGCTCTGCATGTTGTCGCTGACCGGACAGGCGGCCACCCGGTTTACCTATATCAGCCCGGAGAGCGAGCGGGATCCGCGCACTACTTATGATCGGGAGCTGCTGCGGCTCGCCCTCGACAAGACCCGCGACCAGTTTGGCGACTATCTGCTGGAGCCTGCGCCGCCCATGACCAAGGCGCGCGAGCGGGTCAGCATGCAGCTCGACAGCTATCCCAACCTCTTTGTAATGGACAGCTACAGCAGCACCCGCGAGGATCTGGGGCTCGCCTATGTCCGTTTTCCCATCCATCTGGGGATCGTCAGCTACCGCATCTGTTTTGTCAGCCCGCAGCAAAAGGCGGCTGTTAGCAAAGTGACCGATCTCAAGGGGCTGCGGCAGTTCACCTTTGGTCAGGGCAAGGGGTGGCTGGATGTGGACATCCTGCGTTACGCCGGGATGGAGGTGGTGGAGGTGGAGGGGTACGAGAAACTGTTCAAAATGGTGGCGCGGGGCCGCTTCGATCTCTTCTGCCGCGGGGTGAGCGAGCTGCGCAGCGAGCAGCTGACCCACAAGGAGATGACGGATCTGCTGGTGGATGACGCGCTGTTGATCTACTACCCGCTGCC
>NZ_JBFODN010000096.1:0-7587 GCF_040908345.1 Aeromonas sp. R3-1 | reverse complement strand
TCTCGAGTCAAGCCTTATTTTCAAAGGCTTTTCGAGGTTACCGACGAGGTTGTTTGCGTTGCCGCTTGCCCTGTCGATGGAGGCGCATTATAGAGCTCCAGCTCACATTGGCAAGGCTTTACCGCAATAAAATTGCAAAAAAGTGCAATTTCTTGGTTATTCATATCAATGAACAGCCTTTACACAGACTTATCCACAATCAAGGGTAAAGTGAGGACGTTTTACACCGGATAAATGCCTTACAAGGGTACTGGCCTGGCACTCATCTACCATTGCCGCACTGTCGCGTCTAACGCACAGCGCCCTCGACATCTTCTATATAAGAAGGCGTATGAGGTATATATAGAAGCACTTATCCCAATCCAGCCTCTTTGACCCAGCACGCTATCAGCTCGCCAGCGGGAAGATCCCGGCAGCCCGATACATCCTGCCCAGCCCAGAGCGGAGAGAAGCCACTGTCCCCCGCCTTCTCGGCGGCAGCACGCAGCGGTGCCAGTGCGCCACTGGCATAGGGGAAGTGAGGGGCAAGATCCGAGAGCGGGCCCAGCTCACGCATCAGACGGTTGACGATACCCCGCGCCGGGCGGCCACTGAACAGATTGGTCAGTACCGTCTGCAGGCCTTGGGGTGAGTGAAGGGAGGCTCGATGCAGCGCCGAGGTGGTCGCTTCATGGCAGCAGAGAAAGGAGGTCCCCATCTGCACGGCACTCGCCCCCAGCGTCAGCGCGTTGGCGATCCCCTTGCCATCGACGATACCGCCAGCGGCGATCACCGGCAGATCGGTCACCGCGAGGATTTGCGCCAGCAGGGTCAAGGTGCTCTGCTGCAAGGCGAGATCATCGGAGAGGAAATGACCGCGATGACCGCCCGCCTCCAATCCCTGAGCGATGATGGCATCGGCGCCGTGTTGAGCGAGCCATACAGCCTCCGCCACCGTGGTGGCACTGGCAAATACCTTGGCCCCCGCAGCCTTCACCCGGGCAAGCAACTCGGGCGCGGGCAGGCCGAAGTGAAAGCTGACCACAGCCGGTCTGAACTCGGCCAACATGGCGGCATGTTCCCCATTGAAAGGCGCACGACTTGACGCTGTCGTAACGGCTGGGGGAAGTATGCCGAACTCGGCGTAGTAGGGAGCAAGGCGCTGCTGCCAACTGGCCAGAGCAACGGGATCAGGTTCCCGTTGCCGATGGCAGAAGAAGTTGATGTTAAATGGCCCAAGGCCGCTTTGGGTAAGTCGTCCCAGTTCGCTGCGCAGCTCCGCTGATGTGAGCATGGCGGCAGGCAAGGAGCCCAAGCCGCCCGCACGGGTCACGGCCAGCGCCAGCTCACTTCCCTGCACACCGGCCATCGGCGCCTGAATAATGGGATAACGCATTCCCAGCTCGGCAAACAGGCTCATCCTTTCACCCCAAGCAGCATTGCCCGCTCTGTCGGGCCAAACCTGTTGTTGCCATCCATCTGTCAGACTCCTTTCCGATAGCAGTGGTTGCACATCAGGCCCGCAAGGGGCCTGATGAAGAGAGTGAAGGCTTAACGCACGCTGCGCAGCAGGAAGTCCGGCTGACCACAGGAGCGGCGCTCGCGCTTTTGCATCTCGGCGGAGCAGGTGACCGCATCCGTCCCCTCTTTATTGACGCAGATGTAGATCTCCCGCAGGAAGCGGCCACCATCGGCGCAAGCCACCGTGATGTTGTCGGGGGCCAGCCACTCGTTGGCGCTCGCCAGATCGGCCTTGAGCTGGAAGCTGGTTTTGCGCAGCGGCTCTTCCGGGGATTGATAAGCCGCCGGGATCTTCACCTTCTGGCGCAAATCACTCGCCAGCTGATGGAAGGCCTGCTGGCTCAGGCCGGAGCAGGTGCCGTGCTTCTCCCACTCATGGCGATAGAGGAAACGGCTGGGGTAGAGGTCGGCAAACTCGCTCTCCATATCGGGATTGAGCCGTTCGCGGGTGCAGTTGCTGGGGTAACCGCGATCGTACTGAGGCCAAAGACCGTGCAGCACAAAGCCCAGCTTGCGGGAACACTGGTCCCGATCCGCCGGTTTGACGGCGCAATGCTCGGGCGACCAGGAGAGCGCCATGGCGTAATAGTCAAACTCCCCCGCCTCCCCTTTGGCCTGCACGGCCGAGGAGAGCAACAAACCACCCGCCAACAGGGCAATCATCTTCTTCATCTTTATATGTCCATCTAACGCGACTCGGGATAACAGCCATGCTCCCATATTCTGGCGACCGGAAACAGCCATGCCGAAACGGCATACGACAAGGGTCAGACCAGTCAGGGGTTTCACCAGAGGGCGAGCAGGGGTAAGCTGACCGACCGGTAGGCTCCTCGTCCACCACCAGATAATCCCTCTTGGCAACCACAGGATGTAACATGATCCGCAAGAATCCCTCCGGCCATCTGCCTGTCATCGACGAATCCGCTTATATCGACAAGACCGCCATCATCTGCGGCAAGGTGATCATCAAAGAGAATGTCTTTGTCGGCCCCTATGCGGTGATCCGCGCCGACGAAGTGGATGCCAACGGCGAGATGGAACCCATCGTCATCGGCGCCAACTCCAATATTCAGGATGGCGTGGTGATCCACTCCAAATCCGGTGCAGCCGTCACCATCGGCGAGTACACCTCCATCGCCCACCGCTCCATCGTCCACGGGCCATGCGAAGTGGGGAACCGGGTCTTTATCGGCTTCAACAGCGTGCTGTTCAACTGCCATATCGGCGACGGTGCCGTGGTGCGTCACAACTCGGTGATCGATGGCTGCGATCTGCCGCCGGAGTTCTACGTCCCCTCCACCACCCGCATCAACCAGCAGAGCGATCTGACCCATATCCCGCGGGTTTCGGTGGATGCAGCCGAGTTCTCCGAAGACGTGGCCCATACCAATATCGATTTGGTCAAAGGGTACAAGGCGCTCTCCAACGAGTTCTGATCCCTCTGTATTCCCAGAGAACAAAACGGGCGCCGAGGCGCCCGTTGCTGTTTCTATCTCTACTTATATATGTGCGGGTCAGGAGCACTTCTTCAGGCTGATATGCCAGTTGGCGCCGGATTGCACCTGATGCTTGGCGGCGAAGCTGTCCATGTTCAGCGCCACCGACACCTGCAGCAGGCTGTTGAGGTAGACCAGCGGCTGACCTTCAGGCACATCGCCGAAGCTGCTGACGTAAGGGGCCTTGCCGTCATATTTGACCACATCCCCTTCGCGGATCTTGATGCAGGCGTTATCCCCCTTGTTGATCCCCGCCTTGGTCAGCAGGGCATCGTCGATATTGGTCCAGACGTTTCCGTACTGCACATCGAGGATCGGGATGGTGCCCTTGAGGGTGCCATCTTTCTCGGCGACCGCAGGCTGATAGGGGATCTTCACCACTTCGGCGGGCAGCAGCGGGCCGACCTGCTCGTAGCTGATGGCGCCGGAGGCGAGCCGCGCGCCGGTATAGGCGTACACATCGCGGCCATGGAAGGTGTAGGACTTCTCGGAGCCCTTGAGGCGGTTGAGCTTCTCATCGATCTGGCGCACCGCCTCGATGCCGAAGTGCTCGGCCACCAGGGTCAAAGTGCCATTGTCCGGAGTCACGATGTAGTGGCCGCTCCTGGTCTTGAGCACCACTGACTTGCGCTCGGTGCCGACACCGGGATCCACCACGCTGACAAACACTGTGCCCTTGGGCCAATACTGCAGGGTCTGGTAGAGGCGGTAGGAGGCTTCCCAGATGTTGTAAGCCGGGATCTCGTGGGTCAGGTCATAGAGCGGCAGGGTGCGATCCACCCCGAAGGCAACCCCCTTCATGGCCGAAACGGCGCCATCTTTGAGGCCAAAGTCGGTCTGGATCACCAGCGCTTCGTTGGCGGCGGCGATGCCGCTTGCCAGCATGAGGGCGAGCGCGATGGCGCGGGGAGCGGTGCGAATATCCATATCTGAACTCCTGAATCATCTGAGGATAACGAAACGGCGATAGCCATTTAGACATCCAGACTGCCACCAATGGATTTTTTTGCAAGGGGTTTGCCACAAAGTGAGGGACGACTCGCAGAAATTGTGCTCGCCAAACATCGGCGGCGGGGGTATCAAAGGCAGAACAGGAAAACGTTTACAATACAGGAGCTCAGCACCATGACACAACCCGTACCGGAGATGATGACCCTGCTGCTGGAGATTGGTGAACAGAGCAGTCAGCTCTGGCTGAGCCAGCCAGATGCGGCCCCGTCACACTACCCGCTGGCCTTTGGCACCCACGCCATCCAGCCAGGACCGTTTCGCCACGCGCCGCCCACCCCGCTCGAACTGGAGCGGGCCATCATGGTGGTGGAGGACGAGCTGATGCGCATCGCCCCGCAGATCCCGCCCGGCTTGCAGCTGACCCTGCGCAGCCAGCCGTCGCTGGCCGAAGTGCTGGGGGACAACCAGCTCGACCGGGATCTGGTGGAACAAGCCTTTGGCCAGCTGGCCGCCATGGCGGAAGGGGATCCCCTCGCCGCCAGCTTGCTGCCCCGCGACGAGCACTTTGCCGCCGTGCTGCTGATCGTCAGGGAGTGGCTGCACCATCTGGCCAGCGAGAGCGTGCTGATCGTGGAGTAGGGATAAATAAGTGGTGAGGGCTTCAGCTTCTGGCAAGGTTTGTCGGTGGATCCTGTCGGGATTTCATTCGCGTATACTTTGCCCGTATGGCGCCCGCGCCCCTATCGGTACTGCACCCAGACACCTATGACCTTATTTTCAGGTAATCCCCCAGCCTTGCACTGGCCACCGGCGTTTGCTCGCCAGTTCATCGCCAAAGTGGCCGGATTGGCCCTGCTCGCCCTGACCGGGCTGGGCACTGTCTTCTACTACACCTATCTCACTATCCAGCACGACATGGATCTCATCACCGCCAGACAGAAGAACGTGTTCGAGGTCTTCTACCAGCGAGCCAAGATCCTCAAGGTGGAGAACATCACCAGCTATCTGGCACAACACCATCTGCTCGATCAGCCACCACCCCCGAATAGCGTCGGCAGCGACTATCTCTACGGGTATGACCTCAAAAGCAAATACCGCTTTGCCGATATTCCGCTGCAATACCCGGCCGCCAATCTCCTCAACACCTTCCGCTATGCCCTCTCCTATCCGGAGGTGATCAACATCTACACCATCTGGAATGACTACCGGCTGATCGGCATGGTGGCCGACAACAATGTGCTGCCCACCAGACTGGCGCCGATCAAGGTGGATCTGATGACACTGCCCGCCTGGTATCACTACTTCGGTTGCGCCAGCTTTGCGCCCGGCCGCCCCTTGTGCAGCGCCGATGAGGCCTTTGTCTCCGATATCGAGATCGACAGCTTCAGCATGCGCAACACCATAGTTATGTACTTCCCCTTCATTCATCAGTCGGGGCGCGGCGGTTACAAATACGGACTGCTCGGTATCGACATCGCCGTCGATGAAGCATTTAACGATGTGCTGCGACCCTTCGACACCATCAACCCGACCCGCACCAACATATCGTTTGAAGCCGCCGAGCCCTGCCGCCCAAGGCATCTCTGCCTGAGCAAACCCTTTATGCGCACCAAGGCGGGGGATGATCTCTATCTGAAGTGGTCCTACAGCTGGTTCGATTTCGTCAAGCTGGCCCTGCAAAGTGCGGCCTTCAAGGTCTATCTCATCGTGCTGTTGCTGGGCATGGTGGCCTGGAAGCAGATCTACCTGCGGCTGCGCACCCTGGCGCACACCGACCACCTGACCCGGCTGCCACGCAGAGATGTGCTCTGCCAAAGTCTGCTCCATGAGCACGACTACCTGATGATCCTCGATATCGACAACTTCAAGTCGATCAACGACACCTATGGCCATGGCGTCGGGGATCTGGCACTGGTCGCCTTTGCCCGCCACCTCAGAAGCAATATCCGCAAGGTGGACAGCGCCATCCGTTGGGGCGGCGAGGAGTTTATCGTGCTGTTCAAGGGGATGGAGGATGACGAGATGATGATCCACTCCGCTGGCCGCCTGCTGGATCGCCCATTGGGGATCCCCGAGCTGCCCACCCTCATCACCTTCTCCGCCGGGGTGATCCGCATTCGCGACTACCTCACCGTCACCGAGGCGGTGCATCTGGCCGATGAGCTGCTCTACCACGTCAAACAGCACGGCAAGCACAACATCGCCTGCTACGAGGGCAAAAGGATCCGGCTGATCCGGCCGTTGCCGGACGACGCGGGGGCATAGCCGCCTTCTGCCCCTCCCCCTGCTTCTGTTACCATCGTGGCCACGATCACTCATTGCATCGTGGCCGCAGGCCGCGATAACCCCGACTGGTGCCCCTATGTCCACAGCCTCCTTTGCCGAACTGGCCCTCTCCCCCCGTCTGCAGCAGACCCTGACCGAACTGGGCTATGCCGCCCCCACCCCCATTCAGGCCCGCGCCATCCCCACCATTCTGGCGGGACGAGATCTGATGGCAGGCGCCCAGACCGGCACCGGCAAAACCGCCGCCTTTGTGCTGCCGCTGCTGGAGCAGTTGCTACAACAGCCGCAAGCAGAGCCCCGCCCAATCCGCACGCTGGTGCTGGTGCCGACCCGCGAGCTGGCGGTGCAGGTCGCCGAGAGCGTGGCGCGCTACGGCCAGGGCACCGGTCTCACCAGCACGCAAGTCTACGGCGGAGTGAGTATCGCGGCGCAGGTAGAGGCGCTTCAAGCCGGGGTGGATATCCTGATCGCCACCCCGGGCCGCCTGCTCGACCATCTGCGTCAGGGGGCATTGAGCCTGGATAGCCTGCGCCATCTGGTGTTTGACGAGGCGGATCGCATGCTCGACATGGGCTTTATGGACGAGATCAAGGCGCTGCTCAAACAGATCCCGGTGGATCGCCAGACACTGCTCTTCTCCGCCACCTGCGACGACAACCTGTTTGCCCTCTGCAAGGTGCTGCTGCGCGACCCCGAGCTGATTGAAGTGGCACCGCGTAACACCACGGCGGCCGAGGTGGAGCAGCGGGTCTACACGGTGGACAGCGATCGCAAGCTGGCGCTGGTCGAACACATGCTGAAAGTGAAAGGGTGGGCACCGGCGCTGATCTTCAGCCGCACCCGCCAAGGGGCGGACAAGCTAGCCCAGCAGCTTGGCAAGGCTGACATCAATGCCCTCGCCTTCCACGGCGATCTGTCGCAAAGCGCGCGAGAAAAAGTGCTGCTGGAGTTTCGCGCCGGCACCTTGCAGGCGCTGGTCGCCACCGACGTGGCGGCTCGCGGCCTCGATATCACGGATCTCAACTACGTGATTAACCTCGAATTCCCGTTTGTGGCGGAGGACTACGTCCACCGTATCGGTCGCACCGGCCGTGCCGGCAACAAGGGGCTCGCCATTACCCTGTTCAGCCCGGAAGATGCGCCCCTGTTGGAGAAGGTGGAAGCGGTACTCGACACCCGTTTGCCCCAGCAGTGGTTCCCGGGCTTTGAGCCGGATCTCACCCGCTTCGAGCCCGAGCCGCGCCGCAACAGCAAGGCGGCCCAGAAGCAGCGCGCCAGAAAGCAGGCGCTCGCTGGCAACAAGGGTGGCAAGGGCAAGCGTTAAGCCGCTCCTGCGCCGCCAACAAAAAACGCC
>NZ_JBFODN010000095.1:0-3283 GCF_040908345.1 Aeromonas sp. R3-1 | reverse complement strand
CCACACAGTGCGGTTTCCCTCCCGGCCTCAGGCTGGCAGGTCGATCCCCGCCTCCCGCATCTGGGCCAGCTTGTAGCGCAGGGTGCGCGGGCTGATGCCGAGCCGATCGGCCACCGCCTTGCGGCTGCCGTTACAATCTTGCAGGGTGTCGAGGATGATCTGGTGCTCCTGCTGCTTGAGCTCGCTGCCGAGGCGATCGCCGCCATAGCTGCGCTCCACGCTGACAAACTCCATCTCCTGCTCGTCCAGCTCTTCCAGAATGAGGTGGTCACAATCAATGACCCCGTCGGGGCTGAGGATCAGGGCGCGCTGAACCACGTTGTCCAGCTCCCGCACGTTGCCGGGCCAGGGGTGAGCCAGCAGCCGTTCCCGCGAGGCATCCGTCAACTGTGGTGTCGGCAGCCCCTGCTGACTGGCATGAAGTGCCAGCAGGTGCTCCGCCAGCGGCAGAATATCCCCGGGCCGCTCACTCAGGGCAGACCAGCGCAGCGGGAAGACGTTGAGGCGATAGTAGAGATCTTCGCGAAACAGGCCATCCTGCACCGCTTTTTTCAAATCCCGGTTGCTGGTGGCGATGACCCGCACATCCAGCGGGATCATCTTGCGACTGCCGAGCCGCTCCACCTCTTTCTCCTGCAGTACCCGCAGCAATTTGGCTTGCAGCCCCTGATCCATCTCGGTGATCTCGTCGAGCAGCAGGGTACCCCCCTGCGCCTGCTCGAACTTGCCGGGGCACCCCTGCACCGCACCGGTGAAGGCCCCCTTCTCGTAGCCAAACAGGGTCGCCTCCAGCATGTTTTCCGGAATGGCGGCGCAGTTGATGGCGACGAAAGGCTGCTCGGCGCGGCTGGAGTTATCGTGAATGTAACGGGCCAGCACCTCTTTACCCGTTCCGCTCGGGCCGGTCACCATCACAGTCGCTTCGCTTCTGGCCACCCGGGTCGCCAGCTGGAACAGCTCGGCGGTTTTGGGATCCCCGTAGACCACGGCGCGCTTCTCCACCTTCTGGGCGGGCACATAGCGGCTGACCTGATTAAGCAGCACCTCCGGGGAGAACGGCTTGGCCAGATAGTCGATGGCCCCTTCACGCATGGCACGCACCGCACCGTCGATGTTGGCGTAGGCGGTCATCAGCAGCACAGGGACCTGCGGATATTGCTGGCGGATGGTGGCCAGCAAGGTGAGACCGTCCATCCCCCCCATCTGGATATCGGAGATCACCATGTCAAACGGCTGACGGGAGAGGACCAGCAGAGCCCGCTCGCCGCTGTCCGCTTCACGGCACTCATAACCGCCGAGCAAAAGGGTATCCACCAGCGCTTCGCGCAGGCCATTGTCATCTTCAACTACCAGGATCCTGGCCTGTGTCATGCTACACCTCCAAGCTGCACCGGTTGCTGGTGCAGGGGGAACGACAGAGTAAAGCAGGTGCCTTCACCGGGAACCGAGGCCACACCGACCTCCCCCTGATGGGCACGCACTACAGATTGCACCACCGCCAGCCCGAGACCTGTGCCCTGGGAGCGAGTGGTAAAGAAGGGTTCGAATACCTGACCGAGCTGATGGGAAGGGATCCCCTTGCCATTATCGATGACCCGCATCTCCACCCGGGCACCGCTGCGCACCGCGCTGACCAAGAGTGACGTGGCCCCAGCCTGCTGGGCATTGGCAATCAGGTTGTTGATGGCTCCCGCCAGCGCACTGCTGTTGGCCAGCAGACAGAGATCGGGCTCCGGCGCCTCCATGTGCAGCTCGCAGCCCTGTTGCTGACAGAAGGCCTCGGCACCGGCTTGCACTTCCGCCAGCAAGCCCTGTACCGAGATGGGGGTGACCACCTGATTGTCGCCATTGCGGGCAAACAGCAGGATGTCGTTGATCTGCTTCTCCAGATCCTGCAAACGGGCCATCAGCTTTTGCTGAAACTGAGTACGAGATTCCGGCTTGAGGGTGCGGTTGGCCAGGTTGGCGGCATAGAGCATGGCAGCGGAGAGCGGAGTGCGGATCTGGTGGGCGAGCGAGGCCGCCATATTGCCCAGCGCCGACAGCCTCTTCATGTGGTTGATGCGGTCTTGCAGTTTACGGGTTTCGGTCAGGTCATTGATAAAAACCAGCTGGCCGGGCTGATCCGGCAGCGGTTGGGTCGAGAGCTGGACCCGGCGCCCGTCACGCAGGGAGATCTCGTGACCATCATCCTCGCGCGGCTCGAAGCAGCGGGCAATGATGTGACGCCAGAGCTCCCCTTCCAACGGCTCCCCCAGCAAGGAGATGGCCGCCGGATTCGCGCGGGTGACCACCCCTGCCCCGTCAAGCAGCAACACCCCGGTGGGGAGCGCCTTGAAGATGGCATAGAGCTGGCTCACTTCGTGGGACTGGAGTGGCATGTCCTGCTGCTGGATTGTCATAAACCTGACCTCAAACTGGCTATTGGGTCAGGTTATTCAATTTCCATGCCACTAAATTATATGAACTAAAACAATGAATTGTGTATTTGCGTCAAGGCTTTGACCCTCAGACGTCTTTGCTCATCCCGTACTTTTTCATCTTCTCCACCAGGGTGGTACGGCGCATGCCAAGCAGATCGGCGGCGCGGGCCACGACCCCGTCCTGAGACTCCAGCGCCTGACGGATCAGCTCCACTTCGAGGTCGGCCAGCATCTCTTTGAGGTTGACCCCCTCCTCCGGCAACTGCATGGTGCGAGCCGAGGCGAGGGCGTGATCCAGCTCGGGCGGATCCTGAAACACCGCCGCCAGCGCATCCCGTTCATCCATCTCGGTCAGCCGCTCATCCCGCGGCTCGCTCGGCAGCAGGCGATAACGGCTCGGCAGATCGGCCACATCGACGATCTGGTGCGGGTAGAGGATCAGCAATCGCTCCAGCAGGTTGGATAGCTCGCGCACGTTGCCGGGCCAGGGGTACTGCATCAGTGACTCCAGCGCCCGCTGGGTCAACCGGATAAAGCCATGGTGCTGCTCGGCATGGCGGTTGAGCAGCTCCTGCAGCAGCAGCGGGATGTCATCGATGCGATCCCGCAGCGGCGGCGTCTCAATGGGGAAGACGTTGAGGCGGTAGTAGAGATCTTCGCGGAAACCCTGAGTGCGGATCATCGCCTCCAGATCCCGGTGGGTCGCCGCTATGATGCGCACATCGGCCTGAATGGGCTTGCCGCCACCGACCCTGTCGAACAGCCGCTCCTGCAATACCCGCAGCAGTTTGACCTGCATCGGCATCGGCATGTCGCCGATCTCGTCGAGGAACAGGGTGCCCCCCTGCGCCAGCTCGAAG
>NZ_JBFODN010000094.1:0-12916 GCF_040908345.1 Aeromonas sp. R3-1 | reverse complement strand
GCAGAAAGCGGGTGGCGGGTTGCTCACGCAGCACCAGATCCGGTGCGCCGTGAGAGATAAACCAGACGGGGGCGAGGGACATAAAGCAGACTCCAACAAAGTATCAGGAGGCGATACCGGAGGGGATATCGCTGTTGGAATCGATTATCCCCCTGCCATTAAAGGTGAACAATCCAGCAAGATAGATAAGAACTATCAACCGATGGTTGATAATTTCACGCCTTCACGACAGGTAATCGGCAATAGATATCAAGGCTGAGGAGCATCCGGCAGCGGTCGGGCTACACGAAGCGCCATCCGGGTCGCGGCACTGTGATCCTGCCACTCTCGCCACGCCAATCCCTCGGCGGCCACCTCCCCTTTCACTGGGAGGGAGAAAATCGCCAGCAGTCGCGCATTATCAGGCCAGTAGCGGGCTGGCAGCGTCTGAACCAGCAGCAGGGCAGCGCCCAGCAAGAGCAGAGCCCATCCGGTTTCATGGCTGTTTTTCATCCCTGCCTCCTTCACCCGTGCGCCAATGAACTAACATTTTTGCGCAAGCCGGTGACAAGACGGTGACAGCGGACGGGTGGTCATTTTACAACATCTGAACCTCAACCTGGCCAAACAACCACAGATGGCAACATTTGTATCCCTTCAGCCCGAACCTGTGGCCGTATGCTCTAAAATGTGACTCACAGGAAAACGTTATCCCTGAAAAGAAAACGTTATCTGGTCAAAACGTTGTTTCTGGATCATAAAAAGATTCCAAAAACTGGTGTATATTGCTCGGCGGAAATTCCTTAACCATGAAGATTGACATGAAAAAGACCAAAATTGTCTGCACCATCGGTCCGAAGACCGAATCCAAAGAAATGCTGGCCAAAATGCTGGACGCCGGCATGAACGTCATGCGCCTGAACTTCTCCCACGGTGACTACGCCGAGCACGGCAGCCGCATCAGCAACCTGCGCGCTGTGATGGCCGAGACCGGCAAGCACGCAGCTATCCTGCTGGACACCAAGGGTCCGGAAATCCGTACCATGAAGCTGGAAGGCGGCAACGACGTCGCGCTGGTCGCTGGCCAGACTTTCACCTTCACCACCGACCAGACCGTGGTTGGCAACAAAGACAAAGTGGCCGTGACCTATGCAGGTTTCGCCAACGATCTGCGCGTCGGCAACCGCATTCTGGTTGATGACGGCCTGATCGGTCTGGACGTTATCGAAATCACCGAGCGCGAAGTTATCTGTAAAGTGCTGAACAACGGTGATCTGGGCGAGAACAAAGGCGTTAACCTGCCGGGCGTCTCCATCAAGCTGCCGGCCCTGGCCGAGAAAGACAAGCGCGACCTGATCTTCGGTTGCGAGCAAGGCGTTGATTTCGTTGCTGCTTCTTTCATCCGTAAGAAAGAAGACGTTCTGGAAATCCGTGAGCACCTGAAAGCCCACGGTGGCGAGAACATCCAGATCATCTCCAAGATCGAAAACCAGGAAGGTCTGGACAACTTCGACGAGATCCTGGCTGTTTCCGACGGCATCATGGTTGCTCGTGGCGACATGGGTGTAGAGATCCCGGTTGAAGAAGTTATCTTCGCCCAGAAGATGATCATCGCCAAGTGCAACAAAGCCCGCAAAGTGGTTATCACTGCCACCCAGATGCTGGACTCCATGATCAAGAACCCGCGTCCGACCCGCGCCGAAGCTGGTGACGTGGCCAACGCCATCCTGGACGGTACCGACGCAGTGATGCTGTCCGGTGAATCCGCCAAGGGTAAGTACCCGCTGGAAGCCGTGACCATCATGGCCACCATCTGCGAGCGTACCGATGCCGTGATGCCGTCCAACCTGTCTGCTGCCAACGACAGCAACAAGCTGCGCATCACCGAAGCCGTATGTAAAGGCGCCGTAGAGACCTCCGAGAAGCTGGACGCCCCGCTGATCGTGGTCGCTACCGAAGGCGGCAAATCTGCCAAGGCCATTCGCAAGTACTTCCCGAAAGCCTGGATCCTGGCTATCACCACCAACAAGAAGACTGCTGCCCAGCTGGTTCTGACCAAGGGTGTGGTTGCTCACGTGGTTGACAGCATCGCCTCTACCGACGATTTCTATCGCATCGGTAAAGAAGCCGCGCTGGAAATCGGCATGGGTCTGAAAGGTGACGTGGTTGTGATGGTCTCCGGTGCTCTGGTACCGAGCGGCACCACCAACACCGCTTCTGTTCACGTTCTTTAATCAGAGCTGAACGAGTTGAAAACGGCGCCTGCGGGCGCCGTTTTTTTTGTCCCTCCCCCCTGCTTACCTGACAAGCCCGGTGTTAGAATCCACGCGAATTTAATCTATGCGGGAAATCTCCCGAATATCGCGTAATAACCCGGAAGTTATATGCCCTCAATACGTTTTAAAAGAGCCTCGGCCACCCTGTTGCCGCTGCTCTGTCTCCTCGCCAGCCTCTGCGTGCCGCAAGCCATGGCGCAAGATGTCCCCTCTCGCAACGCAGTTCAGCGAGCGCTGGATGGTCTGGGTAAATCAGAGACCCTGACCGTCAGCCAGCAAGCGGATCAGAAGTTGCTGACCGAAACCCTCGGACTGCTCGACAGCATCGACAAGGAAGAGGCGAAGGCCAAGACCCAGGCCCAGCGGATCCGCAACCTGCCCACCGAGCTCAGAGAGATCAGCGCCAAGCTCGATGCCCTGACCAAGGGCAAGAGTGCCGAGCAGATCAAGAGCGAATACGCCAGCATGAGTCTGGCAGAGCTCGACAGCCGTCAGCCGGAAGTGCTGGCCAACATGCAGGCGGCCCAGGAGGCCCTCGGCGCCATCGGCAGCCAGCTCACCAGCTTGCAGACCCTGCCGGAGCGGGCCCAGGCCAGCATGAGCCGCGCCTACCAGCGCAGTCAGGAGATCCGTACCCGCCTCAACGCCGGTGAAAGCGTCTCCAGCGCCGAGAAGATGAAGCTCGGTGCCGAGCTGGCCCTGCTCGACCTGCAACTGGCCCACCTGCAAAAGGAGCTGGATAACCGTACCAGCATGCAGGATCTGGCGATCAAGCAGCGCGACTACCAGAGTGCCCGTCTCGCCAGCGAAGAGCAGAAACTGCAGCTGTTGCAGGATCAGAGCAGCGCCAAGCGCCTCGGCGACACCGAAAAAACCGCCGAGCAGACCGGTGAACTGGTGGCGACCGAAGACAGCCCGCTGGTGCAAAAAGAGCAGGAGCTCAATCACCAGCTCAGCCAGCAGCTGATCGGTGCCACTACCAGCCTCAACTCGCTGGTACAAAAAAACCTGCAAGCCAAGAGCTGGCTGGAGCGCGGCATCCAGACCGAGCGCAACCTCAATGAACAGGTGCAGATGCTCAAGGGCAATCTGCTGCTGTCACGCATCCTCTATCAGCTCTACCAGCAGCTGGAAGCGGCGCCCACCATCGCCGTCAAAAACCTGGAAGAGCAGATCGCCGATCTCCATCTGGCCCAGTTTGAACTGAGCCAGCAGCGTGACCAGCTGTTCCAGAAGAACCTCTATCTGGACAATCTGATCGCCGGCAGCAAGGATCCGGTGAGCGAGGAGGACAAGGAGAGCCTTGCCAAGCTGCTCGACACCCGTATCAATCTGCTCGATCAGCTCAACCGCCAACTCGACAGCCAGCTCACCAACGCCATCAGCCTGCAGCTGACCCAGCAGCAGCTGGCGCGGGTCTATGCCTCTATCGAATTTACCCTGCAGCAACACATCTTCTGGGTAAGCAGCAACAAGCCCATCGACAGCAAGTGGTTTATCAGCTGGCCCGCCCAGGCCTACAAACAGGCCTCCGACTGGGTATTGAAACCGGACTGGAAACGCTGGCGCGAAGAGCTCTTGGGGATATCCCTGCTCGCCTTCCCGCTGCTGCTAATCGGCGGCCTGCTGGTCTGGAAACGTCCGGCGCTGGTTGAGCGCGAGAAGAAGATCACCAAGGACCTTGGCCGTTTCCGTCAGGACAGCCAGTGGCACACCCCGCGCGCCCTGCTCTATACCGTGCTGCAACGCCTGCCGGGCAGCATGTTCATTCTGGCTGGCGGCCTGTTGCTCACCTACTGCGGTCTGCTCAGTCCCAAGCTGATGTTCCAGATCACCCTGAACCTCGCCCTCGGTTATCTGGTGTTCAGCGTCTATCTGGCGGTGATGCGCCCGGGCGGCATCGCCGAAACCCACTTCCGGATCCCGAAAGCGGAGCTGCAGGCCAAGCGCAACAGCATGCGCTACATCTGGTTGCCACTGCTGCCGCTCATCATGCTCGCAACCAAGGCAGTGGTTGAACCCTCCACCCTGGGCAACGACGTGATCGGTCAGGCCATGACCCTGACCCTGCTGGGGCTGGCCGCCTATCTGGTGTTCCCCATCTCCCGCGCCCGCATCAAGGGCGAGGCGAGCATGCAGAAGTCGCTGATCGCCATCGCCCTGGCGCTGGCGCCGGTGGCGCTGATCGTGCTGGCGGTGCTCGGTTACTACTACACCGCGCTCAAGCTCACCGGTCGCCTGATCGAATCCTTCTACCTCATCATCATCTGGAGCCTGGTCTACCGCACCGCCCTGCGTGGTCTGGAGCTGGCTGCCCGTCGTCTGGCCTACCGCCGTGCGGTGGCCAAGCGTGAGCACAAATCTTCGGAAGATGCGGAAGGTGGTGAGTCCATTGAAGAGCAGCCCATGGATCTGGAGGATGTCAGCCAGCAGTCCCTGCGTCTGACCCGTACCGTGCTGATGCTGATCTTTGGTGTCGCCTTCTACTGGCTATGGTCCGATCTGGTCGCGGTCTTCTCCTACCTCGACAGCATGGTGCTGTGGCACCGCAGTGAAGGCACCGGCGCCAACGCCGTGCTGTTCCCCATCAGCCTGAGTGACGTGCTGATCGGCTTCCTGCTGCTCGGCGGGGCATGGTCACTGGCGCGCAACCTGCCGGGCTTGCTGGAGGTGCTGGTGCTCTCCAAGCTCAACCTGGCTCAGGGGACCGCCTACGCCATCACCACCATGCTCAACTACGTGCTGATCGGCTTTGGCTCCCTCACCGCTCTCTCCATGATGGGCGTGCAGTGGGACAAGCTGCAGTGGGTAGCGGGTGGTCTGTCAGTCGGTATCGGTTTCGGCATGAAGGAGATCCTCTCCAACTTCGTCTCCGGCATCATCATCCTGTTCGAGCGTCCGGTGCGGATCGGTGACACCGTCACCATCGGCTCCTTCTCCGGTACCGTCTCGCGGATCCGTATTCGCGCCACCACCCTGACCGACTTCGACCGCAAAGAGGTGATCATCCCCAACCAGCAACTGATGACAGAACGGCTCATCAACTGGTCGCTGAGTGACACCGTCACCCGGGTGATCGTGCGGGTGGGCGTGGCGTACGGCTCGGATCTGGAGCTGACCCGCACCCTGCTCAAACAGGCTGCCGACGAAAACAGTCGGGTACTGAAAGACCCGGCCCCCATCGTCTACTTCCTCACCTTTGGCGCCAGCACGCTGGATCACGAGTTGCGCTTCTTCGTGAGCGAACTGGGTGATCGCAACCCGGCGGTAGACGAGTTGAACCGCAAGATCGACCAGCTGTTCCGCGAGAACGGCATCGAGATCGCCTTCAACCAGATGGATGTCTACATCAAGAACATGCAAGGCGAAGAGCAGAAGGTGGAGTCCAACTCCGCCGCCCTGCCGCCGCCCGCGGAAGATGGCAAGCAGCCAGCCTGATAGCGAACTGCATTAATCTGATAGCAACAGCCGCTCACCCAGGTGAGCGGCTTTTTTATGCCAGTTTATGGCGATAGAGACAGTTATCCATTGCCAATATGGCTGGCCGCCGCATAACAGACAGCCATCATCCTTGATAAAATATAAAGGGAAATAAAAGTCTAAAAACAAACACTTGCCCTACACCACTACTTACCGCATGGATGAAACCTGCGCCCTTGTCCCCTCACCGCGCCCCCCATACCGCGCTCGCTCCGGCTCCCGGATTTTTATAACTTTTTTTAATTTTATTTGAGTGTCCTCTTCATCCTGACCATTGCAAAGTGGCGCCATTCCAGCGCCGGGCCCAGTGACCAGCGCCCGGCTGACACCGACTTGCTCATTTGATAATTGAAAGGATCCGAGAGATGAAACACTCCTTGATGGTAATGGGGTTGGCCACCTGTATGGCATTGAGCGGCTGCCAGAATATGAATACCAAGAAAGTCCTGATAGGTGCAGCTGCGCTGGGTGCCATCGGCGCCGCTGGCTATTACGCCGGGAAAAAGCACAGCGATAACAAACACGAGCATGATGGCCAGCATGACGATAGCGATGACCAGCATATGGCCACCAGCAAGATGCCCCGTTACTGCTCGGGGGAAGCAGCCAGCAAATTCCATGTCTCCCCGCGCGATATCACCACCGAGTCGGCAGAAGAGAGTGGCCACAGATACAAGGTCTATGGCCAGTACGAGACCGATGATGATGCGGTCAACTTTACCTGCACCTTCAATCACGACGGTCGCTTCCTCTCGGTCGTTCGCAGCTGATTGACCAGCAGTTACAGCCAATCACCACAGTCTCCCCATACAGGACACACACGATGAAACAGCAACGCAGCATGATCGCCAGCCTGATTGCGCTGGCCCTGCTTGGCCTGGCCCCATGCGCCGGTGCCACCAGCGGCCACTCCGGGGTGGATCTGGCCAGCATGGATAACAGCGTGCGCGCGGCGGACGATCTGTTTCGCCACGTCAACGGCAACTGGCTGGCCCAGACCCAAATACCGGATGACATGCCGGGGCAGACCATCGGCAATCTGCTGGCGGACAAGTCGCTGGAGGATCGCAAGGTGTTGCTGGAGGAGCTGCTCAAGCGCCCGCAACAAGCCGGAACCCCTCGCCAGCAGATCGCCGATCTCTACGCCAGCTATCTGGATCAGGCCGGACGGGATGCCAAAGGGCTGACCCCCATTCAGCCACTGCGCGACGAGATCATGGCCATCCATGATGGCACCTCGCTGGCCACCTACTTTGCCCGTGTTAACAAGCTGGGTGGCGGTGCTCCCTTTGGTATCGGGTTCATGGCCGACAAGAAGCAGCCTGACAGCTACGGGATCTACCTGCAGCAATCCGGTCTCGGTCTGCCGGATCGGGACTACTACCTGAAAGCAGATGCCGCCAGTAAGGCTCTGCGGGCCAGCTACGAGCAGTTCATTACCGCCCTGCTCAACCATGCCGGCGTCGAGGGGGCGAGCGAGCAGGCCCATCACATTCTGACGCTGGAGACCCGCCTCGCCAGCCTGCAGTGGGATAGAGTCAAGCTGCGGGATGACAACCTCACCTACAACAAACTGCCCATCGCTCGCCTCAGTCAGTTGCTGCCCACCCTGGATTGGCAACGCTACCTGACAGAGGCCGGTATCGCCGGGGAAACGGAGATCATCGTCAGTGAGCCGGACTATCTGGAGAAGCTGGCCGCCGTGATGCAGGAGACCAGCATCGCGCAGTGGCAATCCTACTGCCTGTTCCATCTGCTACGTACTTATGCGCCCTATCTCGACAGCCAGAGCAATGCCCTGCACTTCGCTTTCTACGGTACGACCCTGAGCGGCATCCCCCGGCAGCGGGAGCCCTGGAAGCAGGCTATGGAGGTGCTGGACGACTATCTGGGTCAGGCGGTGGGCAAACTCTACGTGGAGCGCTACTTTCCGGCCGAGGCCAAGGCACAGATGGCGACCATGGTGCGCAATCTGATCGCCGCCTATCGCCAGGAGATCGGTGGGCTCGACTGGATGTCTGCCCCGACCAAACAGCAGGCGCTGGCGAAACTGGAGCAGGTACGGGTCAAGATCGGCTATCCCGACCAGTGGCAGGATTACAGCGCAATCGAGATCCGTCCCGATGATCTGGTCGGCAATGCCCAGCGAGCGGCCACGGTGCGTTACAACGAGCACCTTGCCCGCCTCCATCAACCGGTGGATCGGGAGGAGTGGTTCGACAATCCGCAGACGGTGAACGCCTACTACAACCCGAACAACAACGAGATCGTCTTCCCGGCAGCCATACTGCAACCGCCCTACTTCGATCTGAAGGCGGATGATGCGGTCAACTATGGCGCCATCGGCGCGGTCATCGGTCACGAGTTGAGCCATGGTTTCGATGATCAGGGGGCTAAATTCGATGGCAACGGTGCCTTGCACAACTGGTGGGCTCCGGCCGATCTCAAGGAGTTCACCGCCAGAGCGCAAAAACTGGCGAAACAGTACGACCGTTTCGAGCCCATCAAGGGGGAGCATGTCAACGGCCAGCTGACCCTTGGCGAGAACATCGGCGATCTCGGCGGCCTGACCATCGCCCACAAGGCGTACCAGCTCGCCTTGGGCAACCGCAAGTCAGCTGTGCTCGATGGCTTCACCGCCGAGCAGCGATTCTTTATCGGCTGGGCACAGGTGTGGAAAGGGAAGTACCGGCCCGAGCTTGCAGCCGTCCGGCTCAAGACAGATCCCCACTCGCCGCTGGAGTGCCGGGTCAACGGCGTCGTCGTCAACATACCGGCCTTCTACAGTGCCTTTGCTATCAAACCGGGAGACAAGCTCTATCTGCCACCTTCCGAGCGTGTGAAGATTTGGTGACCACCAGCAGGGGCCCTGGCCCGAAAAGCTCCAGCAGATGGACCACCTCCACCTGAGCTGAAGATGACCGACACAGGGAGTGTCTGTTTTACCCTGTCTGGTTTTTCCCGACCCACATGTGCCTGACCATGTGGGTTTTTTTGACCCTTTTGCCTCGCCGCTTCTCCTCAGCCTGCCCAGCTTTCACCCGATACGGCCACGGCAAACAACCCCGCCATTTTCTCGCCTTTGCCATTGGCTGAAAAACCGGCGGCGTAACCACCATAAATCGGTTTACCACCACACTGGTCTGACCTATGGTAAAGCATATAAAAGATGCATCGTGGAGCCGCTTTTCCTATGAATGACCGAGAACTGCAACAGATCCTGTTTCGCTCCTTCGATGTGATCCCGCTGCCTATTCTGGTGTCCGAATCCATTGCCCGTCACGATGGCTGCTCACCCGACATGATCCCTCAGCGGCGCCACCGCTTCCTGAATAAAGCCTTTATTGAGCAGTTGGGCTACAACCTTAACGATCTGCCGGACATGGCCTCCTGGTTTCAGGTCGCCTACCCGGATGAAGGGTATCGCCGCACCATCATCGACTCCTGGCACTCCCAGGTGGAACAGAGCTTGTCGCAAGGGCTGGAGGTCGCCGAGATGCCTGCGCTGATCCGCTGCAAGAGCGGTCAGTCACGCTGGTTTATCGTCACTGCCCAGCTGGGAGCCGATGCCATCCCGGATGGCCATATCGTCACCTTTCGCGATATCCACGACCTGCAGTGTATGGTGGAAGAGGTGAGCCGCCTCTCCTGCACCGATCCGCTCACCGAACTGACCAACCGGCGCGGCGCCCAGCAACAGCTGCAGGCCCTTTGGTTGCAAGGTGAGCCCCTCTCGGTGGTGTTGGGAGATATCGACCATTTCAAACAGGTCAATGACCGCTACGGCCATCCTGCGGGCGATGCCGCGCTCTGCGCCGTCGCCCACGCCATGGCTGGCCAGCTGTTGCCGGGGGAGAGTCTGGCCCGTTGGGGCGGAGAGGAGTTCCTGCTGATCCTGCCTGGTTGCGATATTGAACAGGCAGCACGGCGCGCCGAACAGCTGCGCCAGCACGTCAGTTCCACCCGCTTGCCATGGCAGGGGAAGCAGCTATCCCTCACCATCAGTCTGGGGTGTGCCAGCATGAAGGGGCAGGAGAGCATCGACTATCTGCTGATGATGGCAGACCGGGCCCTTTATCAGGCCAAGGATCAGGGCCGTAACCGGGTTGTCATCTCGACGGAATAGAGTGGTAACCAGAACGGAAAGCCGACTCGCAGCCATAAAAAAACCGAAGCACAAGGCTTCGGTTTTTTACTGCGCAACTGGCGTGAGCCAGCCGGGCATTACTTCTTGATACGGATAACCGGGGTCTCGCCCACAGTCACGGCACCAGTCATTTTGATCAGCTCTTTGATCTCGTCCATGTTGGAGATGACAACCGGAGTCAGGGTAGACTTGGCTTTCGCTTCCAGAACGGCCAGATCGAACTCGATGATAGTGTCACCGCGCTTGACCTGCTGGCCTTCCTGAGCGATACGCTTGAAGCCTTCGCCTTTCAGTTCAACGGTGTCGATACCGAAGTGAACGAACAGCTCGATACCGGAGTCGGATTCCAGAGAGAACGCGTGGTTGGTCTCGAAAATCTTGCCGATGGTACCATCGCACGGCGCAACCATCTTGTTGCCAGCCGGCTTGATGGCGATACCGTCACCAACGATCTTCTCGGCGAAGACAACGTCAGGCACATCTTCGATCGGCACGATTTCGCCAGACAGCGGAGCAAAGATTTCGATGCCGCCGGTGTCAGAGCTATCGTCGGAAACCAGTTTCTTCAGTTTATCAAACAGACCCATATAAAGCTCCTAGAGATGATTTGTCGCTGTTTGCAGCCGATCTTAGCAGACTGCTTTCTGCTTAATAAAGTTATCTACGCACGCTTCGATTTCAGCGGCGGTGGCAAAGCTCAGTGCTTGATCAGCCATTGCCTTCACATCTTCGAAGTTGGTGTTGCGGATAAGCTTCTTGATACGCGGTACAGAGATGGCGCTCATGGAGAACTCATCCAGACCCATACCCAGCAGCAGCAGGGTAGCGCGCTCGTCACCAGCCAGTTCACCACACATACCGGTCCACTTGCCTTCGGCGTGGGACGCATCGATAACCATCTTGATCAGGGTCAGGACGGAGGGTGACAGCGGGTTGTACATGGCGGAGATCATCTCGTTACCACGATCGACAGCCAGGGTGTACTGGGTCAGGTCGTTGGTACCGATACTGAAGAAATCCACTTCCTTGGCCAGATGATGAGCCATCACGGCAGCGGCCGGGGTCTCGATCATGATACCCACTTCGATGGATTCATCAAAGGCTTTGCCTTCGGCACGCAGTTCTGCTTTCAGCGTCTCTACGGTAGCTTTCAGGCTACGGAACTCTTCGACAGAGATGATCATCGGGAACATGATGCGCAGCTTGCCGAAGGCAGAGGCGCGCAGAATAGCCCGCAGCTGAGCGTGCATGATGTCTTCGCGGTCGAAGAAAATACGCACGGCACGCCAGCCCAGGAAGGGGTTCATCTCTTTCGGGAAATTCATGTACGGCAGCTCTTTGTCGCCGCCAATGTCCATGGTACGCACGATGATCGGCTGATCCGGCATCGCTTCGGCCACTTCTTTGTAGGCTTTGAACTGCTCTTCTTCGGTCGGCAGCGCGTCACGGTCCATGAACAGGAACTCGGTACGGTACAGACCCACGCCTTCGGCGCCATTGCGGATGGCACCTTCGGTATCCTTGACGGTACCGATGTTGGCGCACACTTCGACCTGGTGACCATCCAGCGTGATGGCAGGCAGATCTTTCAGCTTGGCCAGCTCATCTTTCTCGGCCTGGAACTGAGCCTGGAACTTCTTGGCTTCGGTCAGCTGTTCAGCGGTCGGATTGATGATGATCTGGTTGTTGATCGCATCCAGCACCAGCATGTCACCGTTCTTGACGCGCTCGGTGATGTCGTTGGTGCCTACCACGGCCGGCAGCTCCAGGGAGCGGGCCATGATGGAGGTGTGAGAGGTACGGCCACCGATGTCGGTGACGAAACCCAGCACATATTTCAGGTTAATCTGAGCGGTTTCAGACGGGGTCAGGTCTTTGGCGACCAGGATCACCTCTTCGTCGATGGTGCTCAGGTTGACAACGGCGATGCCCAGTACGTTCTTGACCAGACGGGTACCGATGTCACGGAAGTCGGTAGCGCGTTCGCGCAGATAAGGGTCATCCAGCTCGGCCATCATCTTGGCGTACTGTTCGATCACCTCATAGATGGCTTTGTCAGCGGAAGCCTTGTTCTCTTTGATGAAGGATTTGATATCCCCTTCCAGCTCCTCATCTTCGAGCAGCATGATGTGGCCTTCGAAGATGGCCTCTTTTTCCTCACCGAAGGTGCGACCGGCCATCTCTTTGATGGCTTCCAGCTGGGTAGCTGACTTGGTACGAGCTTCGAGGAAACGGTTGATCTCGGCATCAATCTGGTCAGCAGAGATTTTGCCCTGATTGATAACGATTTCATCTTCTTTCAGAAGAAGCGCCTTACCGAATGCGATACCGGGGGACGCAAGAATGCCAGATATCATAATCCTTCCTATTAAAACGACTGTGGGGGAGGAATCTAAAGCTGGATTACTCCAGCTCGTCCATCAGGGCAACCAGCTTCTCAACAGCTTGCTGAGCATCCGGGCCATCAGCCTGGATAGTTACGTTGGTACCCTTGGTCAGGCCCAGGGTCTGCAGCTTGAACAGGCTCTTGGCGCTGGCGGACTTGCCACCGGAGACCACAGTGATCTCGCTTTGGAATTCTTTGGCTTCTTTCACGAACTGAGCTGCCGGACGGGTGTGCAGGCCGTTTTCAGCAGTAATAACAACAGACTTCTCGTACATGGTTTCACCCCATATTATTGATATTTTTTGGTGGATTGGTCGTTTTTGAAGCAACCTGACCCACCGTGTCAGTATGGATATGTTGTAAAGTAACGAAAGCAGACCCGCAATGGTTTAATCCAGGTCAAGTTTCTGTGCAGTAATCGGCGCGCTGGTTGGCAATTTTCAGTTATTGGGCTACAAGCCGCATCAGGACTGGCCTGAAATTATTTTATAACGAAAAATAACACTTTGTTACTTTGTGATACCCAGCCAGCAAACACCGCGTGACGCCGCACAGGATATGAGATTTAGAGCGGAATGTCTGCTTTTTTTCTCACTCCGGAACTTGTTATTTTACCCCAAAAAATAAGGATCAAGTGACCCTAACAGG
>NZ_JBFODN010000093.1:0-4986 GCF_040908345.1 Aeromonas sp. R3-1 | reverse complement strand
CAGCATCAGCCCCATCCCCGGCATGATCAGCAGGTTGTCACGCAGGATGGGGAAATCGGCCCACAGCAGCAGCTCCTGCCCCTTGCTGCGGCCGGTGACATCGCTGTTGGCCCGCACGGTCAGCAGGGCGTAGGGGGTGATGATGTTGCCACCGATCCCGCCTTCCAGCTGCCATTTTCGCTGCTCCATACCACTGAAAGCGGGCGAGTCCTCGGGATCCAGATTGCCAAAACGGACCCGGCCATAGCCGTACAGGGCGATCTTCTCATCCTTGTGGAAGTAGTAGCGGGCCCGATCCCCCAGAAACATGAATTGGTCGCCGAAGTAGATAAAGCCGGGGATGGCGTAGAGGGCGTTGTCCTGCGCTTCATAACGGGCCTGTCCCCCGATGAGCGCCGCACCGGCGACAAAGCCCTGTGGCACCGGGCTGGTAGGGCTGTCGCTGGTGAGCAGATCCATGGCGCCAAGATCGATATCGGCACGCGCTGGCATGGCGGCAGCGAGGAGCAGGGCCGTCAGCCCTGCCGCTCTGATTTGACGAAAAAAGGTCATGGACACTCCGTTGTCACGATTGCAGGGGAAGCAGGTTATTTTGCGGCACCGGGCATCTCTTCACGTTTTGGCCAGGCATTGATCACCGCCTTGACCAGGGTGGCGAGGGGAATGGCGAAGAAGACTCCCCAGAATCCCCACAAGCCGCCGAAGACCAGCACGGCGATGATGATGGCCACCGGGTGGAGGTTGACTGCCTCCGAGAAGAGCACAGGTACCAGCAGGTTGCCATCGAGAGCCTGAATGACCAGATAGGCCACCATCAGCCAGGCGAACTCGGGGGTGAGCCCCCACTGGAACAGGGCGACCATGGCTACCGGTACGGTCACCACGGCAGCGCCGATATAGGGGATCAGTACCGAGAAGCCGACTGCGACCGCCAGCAGCACCGAGTAGCGCAATCCCATCAGGGCGAAGGGAACATAGGTGGCGATGCCGACGATGAGGATCTCGATCACCTTGCCGCGGATGTAGTTGATGATCTGGTTGTTCATCTCGACCCATACCCGGTTGACCAGGGTGCGGTTGCGTGGCAGAAAGCGGCGCAGGCTGCCCATCAGTACCCGCTTGTCCTTGAGCATAAAGAAGACCATCAGCGGTACCAGAATGAGGTAGATCATGATGGCGACCACGTTGACCAGCGAACTGAGGGAGGCGCTTACCAGATGCTCGCCGCCACTGAGGATGCGCTGGCGAATATTGTCGATGACGGTCTCCACCAGACTGACGTCGATGAGCTCGGGGTATTTGTCAGGCAGGGTGCGGACATAATCCTGAGCGTGGGTCAGCATGGCCGGCGCCTCTTTGGCCAGATTGATCCCCTGACTGACCAGCGTCGGGATAAGACCCAGCAAGGAGGCGACTGCTACTGCAATAAAGAGGATCAGAATGACGCTGGTGGCCAGGGTGCGCGACAGCCCCGCTTTTTGCAGCCGGGCGACCGGCCACTCCAGCAGATAGGCCATTACCAGCGCTACCAGTAGGGGGGCCAGCAGATCGCCAAACAGCCAGATGATGGTGAAGCAGAACACCAGCAACAGGAAAAGGGTAACGGCATCGGGATCGGAAAAACGGGTCTGATACCAGCGCTTCAATACTTCTAACATGACGGCATCCTTACATCACTGGGGCTCAAGATGGTTGTTTCGCCCCGACAACCAACTGCAAAGAGAGGGTTTTGTCCGCTTCTTGCTGCACCTCGACATGGTGGCCCTGACGGTGCAGATAGGCCGGAATATCCTGCCGGGAGCCCGCATCGGCCAGCCGGATGGTGACGGTTTGACCGCTTTTGGCCTCCCTTAACCAGAGCTTGAGCCGGATCAGCGGCTCGGGGCAACGCCAAGGGGTCAGGTCGAGAACTTCCATGGGGGGCTCCATCAGGCAGGTGGCCGCTATTATGGCCGTGATAAGAGCATGAAACAACGCTTGTAGCCCTTGATGGGCAAGGGTATTCTGCCGATGCCCTTTCTGATGGAGATAGAGATAACGTGGCACGTTTTTCCCCCCTGATGGCATCGCTTCCCCTGCTGGCTTCCCTGATGGGCGCCACGTTTCATGCCGAGGCCAACAATCAGCTTCCCGACATCGGCACGGCCGGGGTTGCTGCCCTGCCCATCGAGCAGGAAGTGCGTTACGGCAACGCTTTTATGCGCTTTGCCCGAGCGGGTTTGCCGATCATCGATGATCCGGTGTTGAGCCAGTACATTGACGATCTGGGTCAGCGATTGCTGACCAACGCCGATGGGGTACGTTTCCCGTTTACCTTCTTCCTCATCAATGATCCCAGCATCAACGCGGCCGCCTTCCTCGGTGGGCGAGTCAAGGTGCACACTGGCCTCTTCCTCTACGCAGACAGCGAGAGCGAGCTCGCCTCGGTACTGGCCCACGAAATCACCCACGTGACCCAGCGCCATATCGCCCGTTATATGGAGGCGCAGGCGAGCAGCTCGGCGGTGACCCTGGCCGGTCTGGTGGGCTCCATCGCGCTGGCGGTGATCAACCCGACCGCCGGTATCGCTGCGTTGCAGACTACGCTGGGCCTCTCCATGCAGTCGGCCATCAACTACACCCGCGACAACGAATATGAAGCGGATCGCATCGGCATGAAGACGCTTTATGATGCCGGTTTCGACCCCATGGGGATGGCCAACTTCTTCCAGAAACTGGCTGCCGAATACCGTTACGCCAGCAAGCCGCCGGAAATGCTGCTCACTCACCCGCTGCCGGAGACCCGGATCAGCGAGGCTCGCGCTCGGGCGGGCAGCTATGGCCGCCGCGACTTGCCGCCCAGTCTCGACTTCTGGCTGGCCAAGGTGCGGATTCAGGTGCGTTTTGGTACCGATACCCCGCAGGGGCTGCTGAGCTACTTCGATAGCCGGATCCAGAAGGGGGATTATCCGCTCAAGGATGCCGCCATCTATGGCAAGGCGCTGGCGCTGATCCAGCTCAAGCGCACCGACGAGGCGGATACCCTGATGCAGGAGCTGGCGGCCCGTCATCCGGAAGATCTCTTTATCGTCGATGTCCAGACCGACATCGATCTGGCCAAGGGGCGCAGTGCCCAGGCCATCGCGCGCCTCGAGAAGTTCCGCAGCCGGATGCCGGACAACGAAGTGGTGGTGGTCAACCTCGGCAATGCCTACCTCGAGAGCGGCAACTACAAGAAGTCCATCGCCATCCTCGACCCCTATGCCCGTGCCCATGAGGAGAACAATCTGGCCTGGAACCTGCTGGCCGATGCCTATCGCAAGGCGGGCAGAATGACCGAGCTGCATATGGCGCGGGCCGAGATGCTCGCGCTGCGCGGGGATTATCAGGCGGCCATCGACGAGCTGATCGTGGCACGCGGTACCACCAGCGATCGGATGACCCTGGCTCGTCTGGAGGCGCGCATCACCGAGCTGGAGCGGGCCAAGAAGGATCTCGACAGCCTCAAGGGCTAACGAAACCTAGCATTGACCTATCAAACAAGGGCGCACCACGGTGCGCCCTTGTTGTTTATGGCGGTGGCGTTGATGTGGGGGACGGTGATAGCAGAGATGGGCTAGTGACTCATGCTGCTGGCGGTCGCCTTGAGCATCTCGATCTGCTGCTGGTCGAGCTCGCCGACCAGCGTCTGCTTGAGCTTGCCCTCGCTATCGAGCAGATAGCTGGTGGGCAGGCCGCTTGGGCGAGGGAAGGGGAGCTTGGCATCTTCATTGGCAATAAGGAGCGGCACCTTGATGTGGTACTGGGCAGCCAGCCTGTCCAGCTTTGCTGGCGTGGTCGGGTCGTAGTTGATGGCTACCACGGCGATCATTCCCTCCACCGCCAGCCCGTTGAGGCGCGGCATCTCCCGCAGGCAGGGGGCGCACCAGGGGGCGAAGTAGTTGACCAGCAGCGGCTTGCCGGCAAAGTGGCGCAGGCTGACCGACTGCCCTGTTGCATCGGTAAATTCGGGGACGGGTGTGCAGGCGCCCAGCAGGCCCGCCACAATCAGCCAACAAATTCGTTTCAATTCCTTTCCACTGCCGCTTACCCTGACCATCACTTTCCCCTACAATAGCGCCGTTTCTAGTCCCATCTTGCGATTAATCAGGGAGTTACCATGAGCGAGACCCAAATCTACCACAATCCGCGCTGCTCCAAGAGTCGCGAAACCCTGGCTCTGCTGGAACAGCACGGGATCGCCCCTGATGTGGTGCTCTATCTGGAGCAGGCCCCGAGTGAAGATGAGATCCGCAACCTGCTCTCTCTGCTCGGTTTTAGCGATCCCCGCCAGCTGATGCGCACCAAGGAGGATCTCTACAAGGAGCTGGGATTGGCCGATGTCAGCGGTGATGCCCTTATTCGCGCCATGCATCAGCATCCCAAGCTGATCGAGCGTCCCATCGTCATCAAGAACGGTCAGGCCCGTATTGGTCGGCCGCCGGAGCAGGTGCTGGAGATCCTCAAGTGAGCACCCGCTTTGCCCGTCTGCTGACTCTGGTCGGCTTCTTCGGTCTGCTGTGCTGGGTCATCCTCTGGCATCTGTGGCTGTCGCCCCACCCGGACCTCAACCCCTGGCTGCTGCCGGTGATCTGGACTGTGCCGCTGCTCTTCCCCCTCAAGGGGATAGTGCAGGGCAACCCCTACACCCACGCCTGGGGCAACTTCGTGTTGATGCCCTATTTCCTCCACGCCCTCACCCTGATCACCACGGATGAGGGGGAGCGGTGGCTGGCGGTGGTGGAGCTGGTCTTCACCACTCTCGCCTTTGTCGGCACCATCTATTACGCCCGACTGCGTGGTCGGGAGCTGGGCTTAAGCATTCGCAAAAAGAAAGACGAAGCCAACTGATGACAAATGCCCCGCAAGGGGCGTTTTTTATGGCTCTGTCCCAATTACGTGTTGAAAGGCTAATCTTGAAGTAGGCCATCACCTTGAGGTCTACCATCATGGATACCCCAGCCTTTC
>NZ_JBFODN010000092.1:0-6522 GCF_040908345.1 Aeromonas sp. R3-1 | reverse complement strand
GTGGGGCCGTAATATAGCAAAAGAGCGGCCGCTGCGCAGTAGCTGTCGCACCGGCCGCCATACAATCGTTCAACGCAGTGGCGTAAAACGGTGCGGGAGCATCAGAGCATCTCGCGGATCTGTTCGGCCAGGCTCTCCGGTTTGGCCTGGGGGGCGAAACGCTCTACCACATTGCCATCGCGGTCGATCAGGAACTTGGTGAAGTTCCATTTGACGTTTTCCAGCCCAAGAAAGCCCGGTTTCTGTTGCTTGAGCCACTGGTAGAAGGGGTGGGCATGCTCACCGTTGACATCGCACTTGGCCATGATGGGGAAGGTGACCGGATAGTCGAGGGAGCAGAAGCGGGCGATCTCGTCCGCATCCCCCGGCTCCTGATTGCCGAACTGGTTGCAGGGGAAGCCCAAAATCACCAGCCCCTTGGGGCCGAGTTCCCGATAGAGCGTTTCCAGCCCTTCATATTGGGGGGTAAAGCCGCAGCGACTGGCCACGTTGACCACCAGCACCACCTTGCCCGCCAGTTGAGTCAGCGGGTAGGGGGTGCCATCCAGTCGTTGCAAAGTGAGATCGGGCAGAGGCATAAGAAGATCCTTTCGTGGGTGATGCGCGGGTTGTGCCGTGAGTAGTTCGGTCGGTGACAGAGACAAGCGCCGGATGAACAGCAACATGGCGATGCGGATACGGTATCGGTTGGCTCTTGGCACCGCAAGGAGGCCACGGCGCCTCCTCGTCCCGATTGCAAGGGCCATCACAGTTTCGACAGCCAATACGCCTGTTGGCGGAGCGGGATCACAACTGGCGATAAAAAGCGGGGAGGCGAGCAGCAACTGCGTATTGATGTTGGGACTTCTCAAGAGAAGCAAACCGGTTTGTGACTTTGCCGGTAAGTCGCTACAAAGCGCCCTCTTTCCACTCATTGTGAGCCAATCTTGGACTATCAAGCTGCCATGGATGCCATTTACACCCGGGGATGGGTGATAGTGGATGATTTTTTGACCGCCGCCGAGGTGGATGCCCTCAAAGCCTGTTTGCCAAGCGAATGGCAACCGGCCGGGATCGGCCGTGACGCCCTGCACCAGGGCAATCCCGATATTCGCCGTGACCAGATCCACTGGCTGGAGCCCTCCCTCGGTGCGCCGGTGGCTGACTACCTCGCCCGGATGGAGTCCCTGCGTCTTGCCGCCAACCGGATGCTGATGCTGGGATTGTTCGACTACGAGGCCCACTTCGCCCGCTATCGCAGCGGGGATTTTTACGCCACCCATCGGGATGCCTTTGCCGGTCGCTCCAACCGCCGTCTTACCACCGTGTTTTACCTCAACAACGACTGGCTGCCCGAAGCGGGTGGAGTGCTGCGCATGTATGACGACAAGGAGCAGTTTCTGATGGATGTCAGCCCCAAGGGGGGGCGGCTGGTCATGTTTCTCTCCGAGGAGTTTCCCCACGAGGTACTGCCTGCCAATCGCGAGCGCTACAGTATTGCCGGCTGGTTTCGGGTCAATGGTAACGGCATGGGAAGGGTCGATCCCCCGCGCTGAGGGGCAATGTGTCCCGATTTTGACACAGGGGAGACTTTTCACTGCAAGAAGTGGGGTCATGGGTCTCCCATCAGCTGACAAGGGTTGATCTCCCTTGCTACACTGGCGCGCACTTATGTTCGTATCTGGCTTCGTCCGGTTTTTATGGTGGTTGGCTTATCAAATGGTCATGACGAGGCCGCTTTTCCCAAGGGATCACATCTAATGAAGAACATGCATGTCTTGCTGCTGTGCGGCGGCGGTGGCTCAGAGCACGAAGTTTCTCTGCGCAGCGCCAATTTCCTCGAGCAACAACTGGGCCTTCTGCCCGGTGTCGAAGTGACCCGCGTCGAGATGTTCGCCGATCGCTGGCTCAGTGCCGATGGCCGCGAGTGCAAGCTGGGGCTCGACAAGCTGCTTTCGTTTGACAGCGTGGCCCGTCCGGTGGATTACGTGGTGCCCTGCATCCACGGCTACCCGGGTGAGACCGGCGATCTGCAATCCTTCCTCGAGCTGGCCGGATTGCCTTATCTCGGTTGCGATGCCGAGGCGAGCAAGATCTGCTTCAACAAGATCAGCACCAAGCTGTGGCTCTCCGCCATCGGCATTCCCAACACCCCGTACCTGTTCCTGACCGAGCAAAATGAGGCGGCGCTGGCCGAGGCCAAAGCCGCGCTGGCCAAGTGGGGCAAGGTCTTTATCAAGGCCGCCTCCCAGGGCTCTTCCGTTGGCTGCTACTCGGCCAGCAACGAAGCGGATCTGGTAAAAGGCATTGCCGATGCCTTTGGTTACTCCGAACAGGTTCTGATCGAGAAAGCGGTCAAGCCGCGCGAGCTGGAAGTGGCGGTTTACCAGTACGGTGACGAGCTGGTGGCGACTTATCCGGGCGAGATCTGCGTGCCGCAGGACAAGTTCTACACCTATGAAGAGAAGTACAGCAGTGCCAGCCATACCGAGACGGCACTGCGTGCCGAGGGGCTGACCCAGGCGCAGGCCGATGCGATCCACGAGTATGCCCTCAAGGCGTTCCGTCAGCTGAAACTGACCCATCTCTCGCGCATCGACTTCTTCCTGACTGAGGAGGGGGAGATCCTGCTGAATGAAATCAACACCTTCCCGGGCATGACCTCCATCTCCATGTTCCCGAAACTGCTGGAGCATCACGGTCACCGCTTCGCCGACTACCTTGAGCAGATCCTGCGCAAGGCCAGCTAAGTGCGCTCTCCCGCTCGCGGGATGAAGCAGGACTCAATAAAAAATCCCCGCCAATCGGCGGGGATTTTTTTATGTCTTTATCAAGCGGGGCAGGCCAGCTTGAAGGGATAAACAGGCGGGGAGGGGATGACTCTTCCCCGCCTGTTGCTAGCTGTGGGTGTTACCGGCGGTTAGCCGCGAGCCACCCGAAAGCGCACGCTGCGGGAGTGGCACGGCGCCAGCTCGCCAAACTCGCCAGCGGCCAGTTCAAGGGGCAGGGGCTGCTCGTCCATCCGCACCGCTTGCCAGTCGCTCAGGGCGTGTTCGCAGCTCACTTTGCCACCCTTCAGCACAGCCTGCTCGCTCGGGTTGTAGACCCGGATCACCAGCGCCTCTTCATCCTCTGCCTTTTTCAGGGCGCTCAGCACCGGACCGGAGGGATCCATGGTGAGCAGAGTGAAGTGGAGCGGGGTGGCGAAGCTCGCCTTGTTGAGCTTCATGGCATCGAACGGGATCTTGTTGTAGCAGCGCACCGGGGTGAGGTAGCTGCGCGCCGCCTGCATCACGTTGGCGCTGATGTGATCGCCGACAAACGCCAGCAGGCTGAAACGGCAGCTGAGCTTGCCGCGCACCTGGGAGTCCGGGGTGGGCAGCTTGATGCCGGAGGGGCGACCCGGGCGCAGCAGCAGCTCCTCTTTACCGAGTACGCCGACCCCGCGCAGCAGGGTGAGTGCCAGGGTGTCGCACTGCTCGCCGATCACCTCAAATTCGCGCAGACCATCGCTCAGTACCGCCAGCCCCTGCTTGCCATCTTGCAGGGCGACGAAGTTCATCAGCTGCCAGACCGGAATGGGGGCCTCTTTCCACCCCTCAGCTTCCCAGTCGGCCATGGCGCTGTCGCGGGTGGGGCGGGTGATGCAGCCAAACTGGTTGTCGGATACCACGGTGTCGCTCGGGAAGGGGGTGGGGATCAGCACCCGCACCCGGTGATCATCGGCTTGATTGTCGAGCTCCAGCTCGATGTCGATACGCGGGCTCTGATGCGCCAGGGTGATGCGACAGGTGACATCAAGGTGGCCGTTGCACTGGCGGTTGGCCCGCTCGGTGAGGTTGGCCGGCACGGCCATGCGCAGTTTGAGGGTCGCAATGCTCTGCCACGCCTCATGGGTGACCTCGCGGGTCACCGCAAACTCGGTGGAGTAGCGCAGCCACTCTTCGCGCGACGGCGAGTAGTCATACTCGTCACCATCATCGGAGCCCTCTTCCAGCGTGAGCACCTGATCAAAGGTGGTGCCGCGCAGTTTATCCAGGATCTGCAGGGTGCCGTTGTCATTGAGGGCGATGCGATAAAAATCGTTCTCCAGCAGCTCGCCGCTGGCCGTCACCGGTTGCTCCACTCCCGGCTGATTGCCCTCTATATGGAGAGTGCAGTAGCCCATGGCCGGCAGCGGATGGCAGAGCTGGATGTCGTACTCCATAAAGGGGTCGTAGTTGCCGTAGTGCACGATCTGTCTGTCCACCAGACCCGGGTCAATCTCGCGTCTGGCACGGATGAAGTAGGGGACCGGCTGGCCCGCTTCATCGCGCAGGGCAAAGGATTGGGCGCGAATGCGGATGCTGGTGTTGATCACCTCCTGACGGGGGAAGGGCATCAGGTTGAACAGGCAGAGTTTGTCGGCCACCTGCACGCCGTCTTCACAGAGCGCCACCGGCATGTTGTCGACAATCTTGCGCATGTAGAAGCGAATCAGGTTCTCGGCCATGTCGTCGGCCAGAATGAAGCGGGTCATCACCTCCTGATGCACCTTGTCACTGCAGCAGCAGCCGATGCTGTCATGGGCGTGGTTCTTCATGATCTCCTTCCACATCTTCTCCAACAGCCCATGGTGGTACTCGAAGCCGAGTGCCCAGGCGATGCTCGCCAGCGGTTCGAGGATGTTGACGATCTTGTTCTCGATGGCGGCGTGGGCCAGCTTGATGTCCATCCGGGTGGAGGAGATAGTGCGGTGTACCCGCATGTATTTGCCGTCGTTGAACTCCCCCTTGAGGGTGGCCAGTTGGTCGCGGCACGCCTCGATGCGCTCGAAGACCTGCTCGAAGCGGCTCATGTGGAATTCACGCTGGGGGTAGATTTCCCGCAGCTTGTCGATGATGGCGAAGATGTTCTGTTGCAGTGGCATCTGGTCGTGGCCGTTGGGCAGCAGGATATCCTTGGTCACCGAGGCCTTCTCCAGCACCTCGAAGTAGGATTCGAGCCGCTTGCGCAGGCCCGCCTCATCTTCCGGCAGGTACTTGCCGATGGCGTAGCCGAGCGGCAGTACCTGGGCGGTCACCTCGCTGCCATCGTTGCTCTGCCAGAGGAACTCGGTCTTGTCGGTACCGTGACGCTCGGAGCAGCCGCGCCAGAACATGGCCCGATCAATCCCGAAGCCGTTGAAGATGTGGGGCAGTTGGGAGGACATGCCGAACGAGTCGGGCAGGTAACCGATCTTCATCGGCTCGCCAAGGCTAAGGCAGTCGCGCATCCCGTAGAGCAGGTTGCGCAGGATGGACTCGCCGCTCACCTGCATGGTGTCGGTCTGGGTGTACCAGGGGCCGATGATGAGCTTGCCCGCTTCCACCAGCGCCTTCACCCGGGCCTTGTTCTCGGGCTGGATGGCGAAGTAATCCTCCAGCACCGCAGTCTGGCCGTCCAGCACATAGAACTTGTAGTCGGGGTCGGATTCAAGACGCGCCAGGATCTCAGCCATGTTGTTGACCAGCAGGATGCGGGACTCCTCGGTGGTAAAGTACCACTCCCGATCCCAGTGCATGTGCGGCGTGATGTGAACTCGTGAAACTGTCATGACAATGATCCTTTGCTGGCGCACGGCGGCCCTTGCCTGCCGTGCGGAAAAATAGTCTGTTGAAACAGTGGTGGTGAAGATGAGCCTTACTCTGCGGCGACCACCTGATAGGTGCCGCGCTGCATGGCGTGACGGCGCCAGCCGATCAGCACCACAGTGGAGATAAGGGTGCCCACCAGCGCCGCACCGAGCCAGACGGCGGCAGCCATCAGGGCGCCGTGGCCGCCATCGTGGAGCAGGAACAGGGAGAAGATGCCGGCTCCCGGGGTGGAGAGACCAATCCCCATGGCTCCTACCATGGCGCCGGTGACCACCGAGCCTGCGAGGAAGGAGCCGATCACCCGGATCGGATCTTCGATGGCCATCGGAATGGCGCCCTCGGTGATCCCCGCCAGCCCCAGCAGCCAGGTGGACTTGCCGGTCTCGATCTCGAAGGTCTGGAACAGGCGTGGCGCCAGCAGGGTGGAGAAGGTCACGGTAAAGGCCGATACCATCTTGACCGCGCCGAAGATGGCGTAGGGGCCGTAGACGCCGTTGGCCATGGCGCCGAGGCAGAAAGCGTAGGCCGCCTTGTTGACCGGGCCACCCAGGTCAAACGAGCACATAAAACCGAGCAGGGCGCCCAGGACCAGCGCATTGGTGCCGGAGAGGCCATTGAGCCACTCGGTGAGGCTGTTGTTGAGCCAGGCTACCGGCTGGCCGATGACAAACAGCATCAGGCTGCCTGCTACCAGGGTGCCGATCACCGGATAGAGGTAAAAGGTGAGAAAGCCGTTGAAGTTGGGGCTAAGGCGCACATGCTGCTTGACCCAGCGCATCAGGTAACCGGCGATAAGACCGCCGACCACGCCGCCGAGGAAACCGGAGCCAATCATGTTGGCGGCCAGTCCCGCCGCAAAGCCCGGGCCAAGCGCCGGTTTGTCCGCCAGCGAATAGGCGGTATAGGCAGCCAGCACCGGCACCATCAG
>NZ_JBFODN010000091.1:0-23468 GCF_040908345.1 Aeromonas sp. R3-1 | reverse complement strand
CCTTCGCCTCTGACGTAACAGCTGGCTACTCGCTCTGGGGCAGGAACTGCAGCTCCGGCGCCGAGGAGGTCAGCACATCGGCGCAATAATCCCAGGTCGAGATGCGATAGTGCTGCAGATCTTCATCCAGATGCAGGCCGTCCGACTCCTGATGGAACCAGCTGGCAAAACGGGATGGGGTGATGAGCTGGATCTGCTCTTCGATAGCGTGACTATCCTTCCCCTCGGCCAGATCGCAATCTTCGATGACCCGCAGGGCATAGATATGGCGAAAATAGACCCGGCAGAGGATTTGCGGGGGCAGATCGATGCTGCGTGCCCGCCCAAGCATGATGGTCAGGGAGTCGCTCCAGAGATCCTGATGCAGCTCGGCAACGACCAGCCCGGGTGGGAGCTGGCGGGACGGAGCCCAAGGGACGGCAACCTGCCGAATGGCATTTTTCTGTTCCATATTCACCTCGCAACGACTCGCTCCCTGTCTTGAGTCTATCTGAACCACATAGTCCCGGCGAAGGCAATCGATGGACAATAAAAACGGCAATAAAAAAGCCGACGTATCAAACGTCGGCGAATAAAAAGTGCTTACAACAGAGGATTCACATATTCAGACCCGCGGGTCGAAAGATTGGTTCCCTCTTTTTGTAATTAATTTTCGGCGCGTTTAAACATCAGGGTATTGGCGTCCGACTCTTCCGGCACAAAGTAGTAGCCCTCGGCGTTGAAACCGATCAGCTGCTCCACCTCGGTCAGACGGTGCTTGATGATGTGGCGAGCCATCATGCCGCGCGCCTTCTTGGCGTAGAAGCTGATGATCTTGAACTGGCCGTTCTTCTCATCCTTGAACACCGGTGTGACAATCCGCCCTTTCAGGCTCTTGGGGCGTACCGACTTGAAATACTCGTCGGAGGCCAGATTGATCAGCACTTCATCCCCCTGCGCTGCCAGCGCGTCGTTGAGATGGTGAGTGATCACCTCCCCCCAGAACTGGTAAAGATCCTTGCCGCGACTATTGTCGAGTTTGGTCCCCATCTCCAGCCGATAGGGCATCATCAGGTCGAGGGGACGCAACACGCCGTAGAGGCCGGAGAGCATCCGCAGGTGTGCCTGAGCGAAGTCAAAATCGGCCTCGCTGAAATCCTCTACCGCCAAACCGGTGTAGACATCCCCCTTGAAGGCCAGCAGCGCCTGACGGGCATTGGCGGGGGTGAAATCTGGCTGCCACTCGGCAAACCGGGCGGCATTGAGACCGGCCAGCTTGTCGCTGATCTTCATCAGAGTGGCGATCTGGTCAGGGCTCAGTTGGCGGGCTCGGCTAATCAGTTCGGCGGAGTGATCCAGCAGCTCGGGTTGGGTGAAACGGGGGGTCACCAGCGGTGACTCGTAATCCAGCGTCTTGGCCGGGGAAACCACAATCAGCATAACGTTCCTTTCTGGCTAGGGGCCGAACAGCGGATCGGCCCCATGTTTCATTCATCCAGCGTCACATTTTCCAGTGTGCCGGACCCCAGCTGCTCGCGACCGGAGAGCTTGATCAGCAGCCGCAGGTCGTTGGCCGAGTCGGCATGGGCGAGGGCCTCACTGTAGCCAATCTGGCCGGCGCAGAACAGGCTGAAAAGCGCCTGATCGAAGGTCTGCATGCCCAGTTCGGCAGATTTGGTCATAACCTCCTTGAGACGGTGCATCTCTCCCTTGCGGATGATGTCGGTGATGAGCGGGGTATTGAGCAGGATCTCGAATGCCGCACTGCGCCGCAAACCATCGACACTCGGCACCAGTTGCTGGGCGACAATGGCTCTGAGGTTGAAGGAGAGATCGAACAGAAACTGGCGATGTTTCTCCTGCGGCACCAGATGGAGGATGCGATCCAGCGCTTGGTTGGCGTTGTTGGCATGCAAAGTGGCGAGACAGAGATGGCCAGTTTCGGCGAACTGCAGGGCAAACTCCATGGTCTCCTGACTGCGGATCTCGCCGATCAGGATCACGTCCGGCGCCTGACGCAGCGAGCTTTTTAGCGCCACATCGAACGACTCGGTGTCGATCCCCACCTCTCGCTGGGTCACCAGACTACGACCATGCTGATGAACGAACTCCACCGGATCTTCCACCGTCAGAATATGACCATCGGCATGCTGGTTGCGATAGCCGATCATCGCCGCCTGGGTAGTCGATTTGCCCGCCCCGGTGGCGCCGACAAACAGCACCAGTCCCCGCTTGGCCATCGCCACCTCTTGCAGGATCTTGGGTAGCTGCAGATCTTCAAAGGTGGGAATGCGGGTCTCGATACGCCGCACCACCATGCCGGGCAGCTCCTGCTGCCAGAAGGCGCTGACCCGAAAACGGCCAAGCGCTTCGCGATAAATCGCGTAGTTGGCCTCCTTGGTGCGGATATAGCGCTCGAAGTGATCGCTGCTGAGGGTATCCCTGACCAGCGTCAGTGCCCCCTTCTTGTCGAGCGCCTCACCTCCTAGCGACACCAGATGGCCATTCACCTTGAGGGTGGGCGGCGAGCCCACCGTCACAAACAGATCCGATCCCTTTCGCTCGACCAGCTCGCTCAGCAGATCATCCAGATTCATCATCTATCCCTCCCTGGGTGCGAGTCGCTTAAATGCTGTTGGGATCGACGGCCTTGGCCTTGGCATCGAGGGATGCCACCACACCGCGACTCACCAGCTGCTTGAGACTCTGATCCATGGTCTGCATGCCGTGGGTCATCCCGGTCTGGATCACCGAGTAGAGCTGGGCAATCTTGTCCTCCCGGATCAGGTTACGCACCGCCGGAATGCCCATCATGATCTCGTGGGCCGCCACCCGGCCACCGCCAATACGCTTGAGCAGGGTCTGGGAGATAACTGCCCGCAGGGATTCGGAGAGCATGGAACGCACCATGTCCTTCTCCGCGCCGGGGAAGACGTCGATGATACGGTCGATGGTCTTGGCCGCCGACGAGGTGTGCAGGGTGCCAAACACCAGGTGGCCGGTTTCGGCGGCAGTCATGGCCAGACGAATGGTCTCAAGGTCGCGCATTTCACCCACCAGAATGATGTCCGGGTCTTCCCGCAGTGCCGAGCGCAGGGCGTTGCTGAAGCTCTTGGTATCGCGGTGTACTTCCCGCTGGTTCACCAGACAGCGTTTGTTCTCGTGGACGAATTCGATGGGATCTTCGATGGTGAGAATGTGGTGATGGAAGTTCTCGTTGATGTAGTTGACCATGGCAGCCAGGGTGGTCGACTTACCGGAACCGGTCGGGCCAGTCACCAGTACCAGACCCCGCGGGAACTCGGCGATCTTGCGGAAGATCTCCGGCGCATCGAGATCTTCGAGGCTCAGCACAGTGCTGGGGATGGTACGAAATACCGCGCCAGAGCCGCGCGCCTGCTGGAAGGCGTTGACCCGGAAACGGGCCAGATTGGGCACCTCGAACGAGAAATCGACCTCGAAGTTCTCCTCCAGCTCCTTGCGCTGATGGTCGTTCATGATGTCGTAAATGAGGGCATGCACTTCCCGATGTTCCAGGGCGGGCAAATTGATCTTGCGAACCTCACCATCAACCCTGATCATCGGGGGAACCCCGGCCGAGAGGTGTAGATCCGAGGCTTTATGCTTTACACTGAAAGCCAATAACTCTGTGATATCCATAGACTTGTCATTCTCCCATCACAAGATCACTAACGAAATATGAACCAGATTGCCCAGCACCTGTTTCAGGTAAAGGAACGTATTGCCCAGGCCGCCGAACGGGCGAGCCGCAACCTGCAGCAGATCCGCCTGCTGGCCGTGAGCAAGACCAAGCCGGTCGAGGCCATCATGGCTGCCCATGCCGCAGGTCAGCGCTGCTTTGGCGAATCCTACGCTCAGGAAGCAGCGGCCAAGATCGATACCTTGCGCCAGCAGCCGGAATATAGCGACATAGAGTGGCACTTTATCGGCCCTTTGCAATCGAACAAATCCAAACTGGTCGCCGAACGGTTTGACTGGGTACAGAGCGTGGATCGGGACAAGCTGATCGACCGCCTCAACAACCAGCGTCCAGCCAGCATGGCACCGCTAAATGTTTGTCTGCAAATCAATATTAGCGGAGAGAGCAGCAAATCCGGAACGTCGGAACAAGAGATTTTCCGCCTTGCCGAGCTGGTCTCCCACAGTGAGCGACTGGTGCTGCGGGGGCTGATGGCCATTCCCGAGCACACCAGTGACGAGAGCGTACTGGCCGCCCAAATGACCCGTATGCAGACTCTGTTCACCGAGCTTGCGCGACAATACCCCACGATGGATACCCTCTCGATGGGGATGACCGAGGATCTTGAACTGGCGATAGCCCACGGCAGCACCATGGTGCGGGTCGGCACCGCCATCTTCGGCGCCCGTGACTACTCATAGGCAAGGCCAGCGGATAACCAATACGTCCGCCTCTTGCCGCGACTTCATCAACAGGAGCGTTTGATGGAACACCGAATTCTGGCGTCTGGTGGTGCAGGCAGCACCCACCCCGCCGCGACCCCATGTGCTACAGGAGCATCTGATGCAGCATAGAACGCTGGCCTTTATCGGCGCGGGCAACATGAGCCGCAGCATCATAGCCGGACTGGTCAAGGCGGGTTATCCCGCCGGGCAGATCACTGCTGCCAACCCCAGTCTGCCCAAGCTGGAGGCGCTGGCGAGCGAACATGGCATTCACATCACCCAGAGTAATGCCGAGGCGGCCCGAGGCGCCGAAGTGATCGTGCTGGCGGTCAAACCGCAGCTGATGGCCGGCATGCTGGCAGCACTGGTTGAAGAGCTGGGATCCCTTGAGGGCAAGCTGCTCATCTCCATCGCAGCTGGTATCAAGGTGGCGCGCCTTGGCGAGATGGCCGGTGGCCATGACCGCATCATCCGCACCATGCCCAATACCCCTGCTCTGCTGGGTCTGGGCATGACCGGTCTCTATGCACCCGAACATATTGCCGCCGCGGATCGCGACTTTGCCGAGCAGATGATGCAGGCGGTCGGCAAGACCCTCTGGGTGGATCAAGAGTCCGGCATCAACGGCGTCATCGCCGCGGCGGGCAGTGCTCCGGCCTACTTCTTCCTCTTTATGCAGGCGATCGCCGAAGAGGCAGAGGCAATGGGCTTCTCGCCCGATCAGGCACGCCTGCTGGTGCAGCAGACCGCGCTGGGCGCAGCCGCCATGGTGGAGCAAAACCCGGAGCTGGCGCTGCAAACCCTGCGTGAGCAGGTGACCAGCAAGGGCGGCACCACAGCCGAAGCCATCAAGACATTCCAGCTGCAGGGGCTGATGCCGCTGACTGCGCAAGCCATGCAGGCGGCCGTTACTCGCGCCACCGAAATGGAAACCCTCTTCTAACAGGAGCCCAGATGAACACTGCTTACTTTCTGATTAACACCGTTTTCGATCTCTACCTGATGGTGATCCTGCTGCGCGTCTGGCTGCAGTGGGCCCGTGCCGACTTCTACAACCCGATGAGCCAGATGGTGGTCAAGCTGACCAATCCGCTGGTGATCCCGCTGCGCCGCGTTATCCCGGGCTTTGGCGGCATCGATCTCGCCTCCGTGGTGCTGGCGCTGGCTGTCGCCTTCCTCAAGCTGGCCCTGCTCAAGAGCATGAACGTACTGCTGGCGGACTGGCTCAGCATCAGCCTGTTTGCCGCGCTGACCGTGCTGAAAAAAGCGGGCTCGATGATCTTCTGGGTACTGCTGATCCGCGCCATCCTGAGCTGGGTCAGCCAGGGCCGCAACCCCATCGAATACGTGATGCATCAGCTGACCGAGCCCTTCCTCGCCCCTATCCGCCGCGTACTGCCGGCACTGGGCGGGCTGGATCTCTCGGTGCTGGTCGCCTTTATCGGCCTGCAAGCCATCAACTACCTGCTGGGTGACCTGTTCGGCCAGCTGTGGTGGATGATTTGATGCCAGCCGTCCTGCAACAAGGGGATGAACTGGTACTGCATCTGGTGATCCAGCCCAAGGCGAGTCGGGATCAGATCATCGGATTGCATGGCGAAGAGCTGAAAGTGGCCATCACGGCGCCGCCCGTCGATGGCCAGGCCAACAGCCATCTGATCAAGTTTCTGGCCAAGCAGTTCAAGGTGGCCAAGGGACAGATCACCATAGTGCGGGGCGAGCTGGGGCGACACAAAACCGTCGCCATCGACAGCCCCAAACAGTTGCCGCAAGAAGTGAGTGCGCTGCTGAATGACACGCAAGGCTGAATGAATCGGCCTGCGCCAACCGTAGATATGAGAGGGATGACAGATGAAAACAGCCTGGATGAGTGGCCTGCTGGCACTGCTGATGACCCTGCCGCTCAAGGCAGAACAGATGAAGGCGCTGGGGCCCTGGCTGGTGCACTACAACGCCTTCAACTCCAGCTTCCTCACACCGGAGGTCGCCAAGGCGTATGGACTGGAGCGCAGCCGCTACAACGCCATCATCAATATCGCGGTACAGGACAAGCAGAAAGTGGCGCAAGCCGTGGGGATCACCGGTGAGGCCAAGAACCTGACCGGTACCATCCGCACCCTGAACTTTCAGGAGGTAAAAGAGGGGGATGCCATCTACTATCTGGCGACCCTCCCCTACCGCAACGAAGATACCTATCAGTTCACCCTGAAGATCATGGGCGGTGGGCAGCAACAGAACCTCAGCTTCCAGCAAACCTTCTACGTCGACTGAGCAGCAACAAGAAGCCCCGACCAAGGCCGGGGCTTCATTTTATCCATATGACAAGGGCGCCATGAGGGCGCCCTTGTTGCATCTATCCCGTACCGCAACGGTTACAGGGCGAGGAACAGACCGGCCAGACAGGCACTCATCAGGTTCGCCAGCACGCCGGAGAGAATGGCGCGCATGCCGTAACGGGCGATGAAGGATTTGCGCTCCGGCACCATGGAGCCCAGACCACCGATCAGGATCGCCATGGAGGAGATGTTGGCAAAGCCGCACAGGGCGAAGGTCACGATGGCCTTGCTCGACTCGCTCAGGGTCTGATCCTGCACCAGACCGATGAAGGCGACGAACTCGTTGACCACGATCTTGGTACCGATCAGGGCGCCAGCGGCTTGCGCCTGATCCCAGGGCACACCGATCAGCCAGGAGACGGGGGCAAACAGCCAACCCAGAATGATCTGGAAGCTCAGATCCAGCCCTACCAGACCACCAGCCCAGCCGAGAAGTCCATTGAGCATGGCGATCACGCCAACGAAGGCCAGCAGGGTCGCACCAACCGCCACCGCAATATTGAGGCCAGACATGGCGCCATCGGCCGCCGCTTCAATCACGTTGGTGGCGCGGGGGATCTCTACATCCTGATGGTGATCGACCTCTTCAGCTCCCGGCGGCACCAGGATTTTGGCCATCGCCAGACCGGCAGGGGCCGACATGAAGGCGGCAGCGATCAGGTATTTCAGCTCAACCCCGAGGCTGGCATAGCCCACCAGGGTGCCACCGGCGACGGAGGCGAGACCACAGCTCATCACAGCGAAGAACTGGGAATCGGACATCTTGGAGAGGTAGGGTTTGACCACCAGCGGCGCTTCCACCATGCCGACGAAGATGTTGGCAGTGGCGGAGAGGCTCTCGGCACGGCCGGTGCCCAGCAGCTTCTGCAAGCCACCACCCAGCAGGGCGATCACCCGCGGCATGATACCGATGTGGTAGAGGATGGCGATCACCGCAGAGAAGAAGATGATGACCGGTAACACGTTGAAGGCAAAGATGAAGCCCAGCTTGAACTTGGCCAGATCGCCGAACAGGAAGGCGATCCCCTCCTGACCATAACCGATCACGCTGCTTACGCTCTCGCTGACCCCGTTCAGCACGTGCTGACCGGCAGGCAACCAGAGCACCAGACCGGCAAACATGATTTGCAGACAGAGGGCAAGGCCAACTGTTCGCAACGGGATACGACGACGATTATCAGAGCAGATGACGGCAAGCGCCAGGATACTCAGGATGCCGAGCAGGGCAATCATAGGGACTCCATCAGGTGGGGCAAAAGATGGGCGCGGATTCTGCGCCTCTCCCCCCGTCACTGCAAGTCCGCTTGGTTACAACCCTGTTAGAAAAAACGTTTGCACGATATCGGTTGCGCCAACTGGCTGATTTGGTTCGATTTTAGTATCAGGAGAAATCAAGAGTTCTTATATGGAAACAATCATTCCTCACCGCCGGACAATTTACCCCCGAGCCAGGGGGCCAGTCGCTGCTCCCAATAGGGTTCGGGGCCAAAGCGGGCCTTGAGGAAATCGATGAAGAGACGGATCTTGGGATCCAGATGTTCGCGCCGGGCATAAACGGCGTGTACCGCCATCTGTTGGTTCGGTCGCCACCCTGGCAACACAGGGATCAGCTTGCCACTCTGTAACTCCTTGTCCAGCAAGTAGTTGGCAATATAGGCGATACCGAGCCCGGCCAGTGCCGCATCCCGCACCGCCTCCGCCATATCCACCCGATAGTTGCCCGCCACCTGCACCGTCTGACGCTCCTTGCCCTGGCGAAACGACCACTGGTGATAGCGCCGCTCCCGACTCTGGTAAGTGATGCAGTTGTGCTGGGCCAGATCCTTGGGATGAAGCGGCGTGCCGTGGCTCAGCAGGTAATCCGGCGAAGCCGCCACCACGAAGCCAATGTCAGCCAGCCGCTGTCCCACCAGCCCTTCCGGCTTGTCCTCATAGGTGGTAAGCCAGAGATCCAGCCCTTCATCCACCAGATTGGTTCTGTGGTCGAACAGCGAGACTTCCAGCTCGAGCTCGGGATAGCGATCCTGAAACGCCTTGAGATGGGGAATGACGTGCAGACGGCCAAAAGATTGGCCCACCCCGAGATGGAGCACGCCGCTCACCTTGCCACGCCGCTCGGCGATCATGGAGTCCGCCTCCTGCGCCACCGCCACCAGCGCATGACAGTGACGGGCGTACTCCTGACCCAGCTCGGTCAGGACGAAGCGGCGGGTAGTGCGCTGGACCAGCTGGGCACCGAGGGTGGTCTCCAGCAGCGCCAGCTGCTTGCTGATATGAGATTTGGAGACCCCGAGACGACGGGCGGCGGCAGAGATCCCCTGCTCGCGCACCAGCGCATCGAAGATCACCATTTGAGGAAGACGTTGCAGCACAAGATAACCGGATTGAGTGGCGGGAGCCCATTATTCCAGAGCCGCCCGCCAAGGGGTAGGGTCAGAGCCCCAGCGCCCGGATGATCTGCAGTTTGAGGGGGTCGTCAGCCGGATTCTGGTTAGCGCCGTAGCTGGCGATCAGCTTGCCATCGCGCCCCACCAGATACTTGTGGAAGTTCCAGTTCGGCTCATCCCCATCAGCGGCCGCCGCCAGCCCCTTGAACAGTGGTACAGCATCGGAGCCCCGCACCGCTACCCGATTGAACATCGGGAAGGTGACGCCATAGTCGCGGCGACACACCTCGGCAGTCTTGGTCTCGTTGCCCGCCTCCTGCCAGAAATCGTTGGAGGGAAAACCCAGAATAATCAGTCCCTTATCCTTGTAGCTCTGGTAGAGCTTCTCCAGATCGCGGAACTGGCCGCTGTAGCCGCAGTAGGAGGCGGTATTGACTACCAGTACCACCTTGCCCTCGGTCAGCTGACAGAGGTTATGGCGCTGAGAGTTGTTTAGCTCCCGCATCTCCACATTGAAATAATCGGGGCACGCCGCAGAGGCCGCGCCGGCCCCCAATAACAGCAACAGAGTGAACCATTTCATCGCCAAGACTCCTTTTGTTTTGTCCATCATACGCGGTTACCAGAGCCGCAGTTCACTCTCAATGCAGGGGAATGCCGGTCAGCCAGCCGTGGCCCCAGAACACCAGCAGCGCGGTGGCAACCAGGCCCGCCCCGACGCTGATGCCGGTGCCCGTCCAGTTGGCCGCCGGACGGGGATATCGCTGCCAGTCCCGCACCGAAATCCAGACCATGCTCACCAGCGCCCACAGCCCGATGCCGCCAAACAACACCAGAGAGCGCGCCTCGCTGTTGACCAGCAGATGGGCCATCGCCCAGAGCAGGGTACCGAGCAGTTGGGGATGCACCAGCCAACGGCGCAGATGGTTGGGCCCCTGGCCGGAGAAGAAGAGGATCAGCGCAAAGGGCATCATCACCGTCATGGTCATCGGCCCCCACTCCGGCAGGAAGTAGAGCGGCAGCGAGCTGGCCGACCGCCAACCGGCGATGATGCAGGCGATGGCGATAAACACCAGCAGGGAGAAGAGCCCCTTGTAGCGATTCTCCCCCAGCCGTTCTCTCAGTCGCGCCCGATGGGCTACCGCAAAACAGGGGTAGAGATGGATCAGGGTAAACAGCGTAACCCCCAGGGTCAGCAGGAACATGAGTCTCTCCTTGTACTTGGTACGACCACTATGCCGTAAAGGGAGATGTGCGCCTATCAAAACCGCGCTGACCCATGGAGTCAAAAGTGTGGCAAGACAAAGGAACGGAAAGAAAAGAGCCGATCACGATGGATCGGCAAATAAGTGCCAGGGCAGTCAGACATCTCGCGAGATGGGAGATGCCCCAAACGGGGATATTGAGTGGCCGATGGCGCGCATCGGCCGAACCGGATCAACCCTTGAGTTGATAGAGTGCCGCAACGTTGCGCGCGGTGAGTTGAATGTTGGTGCTGGCGCTCTCCAGCGCCTCCGGCAGAGACATGGCGCGGTTGACCACGGCGAATACCGCGTCCAGCCCGTGATCGTGTACCACACCGCAATCGTCGGTCAGGCAACCGGAGATGCCGATCACCGGCTTGCCGAACTGCTTGGCGCAACGTGCGACACCGATTGGCGTCTTGCCATGGATGGTCTGGCTGTCGATGCGCCCTTCGCCGGTGATGACCAGATCCGCATCGGCCACTTCCTCGGCCAGTTTCAGCGCTTCGATGACGATCTGGATGCCGGGCTTGAGCTCGGCACCAAGCAGACCGACCAGCGCGGCCCCCATGCCACCGGCAGCGCCCGCCCCCGGAATATCCTTCACCTGCTTGCCAAGGGCCTGTTCAATGCAGTCGGCATAACGGGAGAGGTTGGCATCGAGCTGCGCCACCATCTCGGGGGTCGCCCCCTTTTGCGGGCCAAACACCGCAGAGGCGCCTTTCGGGCCGCAGAGCGGGTTGTTCACATCGCACGCCACCTCGATAATCAGATCGCTCAGGCGCGGATCCAGACCGTTCAGATCGATGGTCGCGAGTTCGGCAAGACCGGCGCCACCCAGCTCGATGGCAGAGCCATCCGCTTTGAGCAGCTTGCCGCCGAGCGCCTGGATCATGCCGGCACCGCCGTCATTGGTGGCGCTGCCGCCGATACCGAGAATAAGGTGCTTCACCCCCATCTCCAGCGCGGCCAGGATCAGCTCACCGGTCCCGAAGCTGGAGGTGTGCAGCGGATTGCGCTGCTCGGGCGCCACCAGATGGATGCCGGAGGCGGCGGCCATCTCGATGACGGCGCGCTCGCCATCACCCAGCAGGCCGACGAAGCCCTGCACCTTGTTGCCAAGGGGCGCAGTCACTTCGACCGGCAGGATCCGGCCACCGGTGGCATCCACCAGCGATTGCACCGTGCCCTCACCGCCATCGGCCATCGGCAATTTGACGTAGGTGGCGTTCGGCAGCACCTGCTTGAAACCGGCCTCGATGGCATCAGCCACCGCCATGGCGCTCAGACTCTCCTTGAATGAATCGGGGGCAATAACAATTTTCATATCAACTCCTTAGGCGAGGCCAAACACGCCAAACATCAGGGTAGAGACAGTTGCAATGGTCAGACCGACTGCAGTTTCGTAAGGGATAAGTTTCAGGCGCTCACCTACCCCCATGTGGACGCTGCCACCGGTGGCATGGAAGAAGGAGCCGTGGGGCATGTGGTCAAACACGGTGGCACCGGCATGGATCATGGCTGCTCCGGCCAGACTGCTGATCCCCAGTTCAATCAGGGTGGAGCTGAATACGTTGGAGGCCACCACGGTACCGGCGGTGGTCGAGGCGGTCGCCAGCGACATCAAAGCACCGGAGATAGGCGCCAGCAGGTAAGAAGGCAGACCGGAGGCGGTCAGGCCGCTGATCAGCACATCTTTCAGGCCGGAGTTGGCAATGATGCCCGCCAGGGTACCGGTACCCAGCAGCATGATGGCAACCGGCGCCATACGGGCGAGGCCGGAGACCGCAAACTGGTTCACCTTGCTGAATTTACCCATCATCAGGGCGCCGACCAGACCACCGAGGGGCAGTGCAATCAGCGGATCCACCACGATACCGGCGACCGGCCGCAGGGCCAGCAGCAGGATGGCGACCAGCGGCGCGCTGATGGCGGCGGCAAAGCCCGGCAACTTGGCACCGGCAAAGCTCACCACTTCATCAGCAGCAACCTTGCTGCCCTTGTTGTTCAGCCGCTTGGCCAGCCAGTAGGCCATCACCAGACCGAACAGACCCGGAATGATGCCCGCAGCCATCACAGAGGTCAGGGGCAGATGGAAGGCATCAGCCGCGGCAATGGCGTTGGGGTTGGGGGACATTACGTTACCCGCCTTGCCGCCGCCGATCATCGCCAGCAGGATGGCCGCCTTGGAGAGGTCGGCACGGCGGGCAATGGCCAGCGCGATGGGGGCAACCGTGATAACGGCCACATCCACGAATACGCCGACCGCAGTCAGGATCAAGGTTGCCAGCGCCAGTGCCAGCAGGGCGCGGGTTTCACCCAGCTTCTTGACGATAGTCTCGGCGATAGTGGTGGCCGCGCCCGATTCGATCAACACGCCCGCCAGCACACCGGCCGCCAGGATCCGCATCACAGCTGTGGTGATCCCCTGGGCCCCGCCGATCATCAGGGCGACGGTCTGGGTCAGATCGGCACCGCCAATCAGACCACCGGCCAAAGCCCCCACGATCATGCCGTAAGCGGGCGGCACCTTCTTCAAAATGAGGATGATGGCGATGGAGAGCGCCGCGATGGCGCCAAGGGCTGTAACCGGGATCATGACGGACACCTTCAATGGGAGTGAATGGCCGCCATTATGGAGATCTGCAATCAGAATTCTTTGGCTGAATAGCCAAAAATCGCTTCATGTAAAAGTAGTTTTTTGTCTAATTTTACAATCACAAGTCGAGATTAAGGCCGAGATAGAGCAAAAATTTGTCGTCTAACTTGTTGAAATTCAACCCGGTTATCTGCTCTATTCGCCCCAGCCGATAGCGCAGGGTATTGGGGTGAATGAACAGAGCTTCGGCACAGCGATGCAGATCACAATCCTGCAAGAAATAGTGGCGCAAGGTCTTCTGCAGCGCCCCTTTGCCATCTTCCCGGGCCAGTTTCTGCAGCGGTGTGCGCAGCTGATCCGCCTGCCATGAGTCCGCCAGACTGCCCAGCAGCACCGGCAAACGGTAGTCCTCAAAGAAGTAGACCTGTTTGCGCGGCGCCTGCCGCATGCCACGGCGCAGGGTATCTCGCGCCGTCTGGTAAGAGCGCGCCAGCCCGTCGATCCCGGCGAAGTAATCGCCCACCGCGATATGCACCTTGAAGTGGGGAATGCGGGCCAGCAACTGCTTGATTCGGCTGCGCTCCTGCGCCGATTGCCAGATGCCATCACTCAATTGTGCCGGTTTGAGCACCACTATCTCGTCGAGCCCGTTGATGGCGACCAGATTGTCCCGCTCCGGATTTTCCAGCTGATGAACCAGCTCTCGCAGACGCGCCGGATCGGCCTCCTCCAGCGCCAGCACGGCCACCACCCGAGGCTGGGCCAACTCCAGCCCGAGAAAGCGGGCCGCCTGCTGCAATTGATCGACTCGCCCCTCACCACGTATAAGCTGCAACACCAGCTCCTCCTTGTGGCGCTTGTCCCACTGCAGCTGTTCGGTGAGTGCCGCCTGCTCCAGGATCAGTTCGGCGGTCATTCGCACCAGCTCGGCGTAAGCACGCACTTCCTCCGGATCGCCGGAGATGCCGATCACCCCGATCAGCTCCCCCTGATAGGAGATGGGCAAATTGATGCCGGGTCGCACCCCTTTGAGCTGCAAGGCAGTCGCTTCGCTGATCTCCACCACCCGGTTTTCTGTCAATGCCAGCACGGCCCCTTCGTGGCGCTGATGGATCCGCTCCGGATTGCCGGACGCAATGATGAGACCGTGTTCGTCCATCACGTTGACCGAAAAGGAGAGGATCTTCATCGCCCGTGCGACGATCTGGCGGGCAAGATTATCGTTTAGCTGCATAACATCTCCGGACAAGGGGCTGATCTGGCGACGCCACCACGGGCCTATTCAGGGCACATGGGCGCAAAGATGCCACATCATCAAGACAAGCGAGAGGGGGATCGCTAGAATAGGCCACTTTACCCGATGTGTGCCCCGCCATGGAGCAGGAATTGCGTGCTTGCACCCGCCTGCCCGTGATGGCCCATCCCTCCGATCTGGACTGTGCTATGGATTATGAATTTCGCCGCGACCCGTTTGGTGGCTATCGCGCCCGGTTCTCCATGGGCCATGAAGCCATCGGTCAGTGGCTGATCGACGAGGTTGGCAAGGATGAAGAGAAGCTCGACGAGCTCTTCTCCATCATTGATCAGCTCTCCAACCGCACCCGAGTCGAATACCGGCTCAACGGCGGTGACTACTCCCTGCTGCTGACCCATGAAGAGGCGGAGGTGAAAGCCAACGCCCTCAATATCGAGCTGGGTGAGGATCTTGACGATCTCGCCTACTACGATGATGAACAGCTGGCCATGTGCGGGCTGGAAGATTTTGCCCAGGTGCTCACCTCCTGGCGCGCCTTTATCCGTAACGAGGATATGGGCTGATTGACCCAATGTCGGGCAAATGTGCCCTTTTGCCTAACTCAACAGGATTGACTATGTCTATTTACGATTTTGATGACGAACTGCCGGAAGACGAAGAACAGGAATCCACCAAGAAAGCGGCTGCACCTGCCAAGAAGAAAGGCAAGCAGGTGATGAACACTCAGGTCAACCTGAGCCCGCGCGATGCCAGCCGCCTGAACGGCATGCACGTTGAAGCGATCGCCACACTGGACGACGTCAGCCTGCCGAAGAACGTCATCTTCAAGGCTGGCCTGATCGCCCTGGGCGAACTGGAAGCCGGCAAGCGCGCCGATATCATCGCCCGCGTGATCGCAGAATCAGGCCGCTAATCGCCCCTGAAGGCATAAAGAAAGCCGGAGCCACTGCTCCGGCTTTTTGTTTTCCGGCCGTGCACCCTCAACGGCAATCGATCCCCTTTCCGGCTCGGGAGACCAGTTGGTCATAGCGACCATCGGCACGGGCGGCAGCCAGAGCATGATTGAAGCGCTCAAGCAGGTTGGCGGCCTCAGGGTACTGCCGTGAAATGATCAGGTAAAAGGTGTCGCTCTGACGAAAGTGGGGCAATGCCTGCAGATGGCAGGGATCGCCAAACAGCTGACGGCTGGCATCCCGGGTCACCGTCTCGTTCATCGGCAGCAGATCGATCCGTTTGCGATCCAGCAATTGCAGACATTGTGCCAGGGTCTTGGGGCGCTGCAGATCCAGCCCGAAACTCTTGATCACCCCGTCGGCATGGCTGGTACTCCACCCCAGCGGAATACAGACACGCAACCCTTGCCAGCGGCCAGCCTGAATGACCTCGCTCCCCCGATAGGTGAACCAGGAGAGGCGATCAATGTGAATGGGAGCGCTGTAGTGGAAGAGCTTGGCCCGCTCGGCAGTCCAGGCGTAGGGGAAGGTGGCCGCGACCAACCCATTGCGGGTCAACTGATAGCCGCGGGGCCAGGGCAGGTAGTCGACCTGGAGCTCTCGATACCCGGCCTCTTGCAGCAGGGTCGTCACCAGCCGGGTGCTCTCGCCACCTTCAGGCAGGGCCTTGCCGGTATAGGGGGTGAACTCACCGGTCACCAGCAGCAAGGGTGCGGCCTGCAGCCAGACACACCAACAACACAACAACCACAGACAATGCTTCATCAGCTGCTCTCCCTTTACCCTGTTGATGAGTATAGAGAAGGGATCCGACCACCTCCTGCGCGGTTGTCCTGCTGACGCCCACTTGTTAAGGTTGCCGCCTGCCTCGATCAAGGAGATCCAATGTTACCCCCTCCCGACTCATTTATCTGGGGCGCGCTGGCACTGGCAGTGCTGCTTGCCCTCTTCCGCCAACGTCTTCCCGCCTTTGCTCTGCTGGGACTCTCCCTGCTGCTGGCACTGTGGCTTGACCGAATGACGCTACCCGCCCTGCTGGTCTCGGTCGCAGGATTACTGCTGGCGTGGCGTGCGCCAACCCTCCCCGCCCGCTGGGCGATGGTGACCAGAGTGGTGCTGATCCTCTGGGCGATTGCGCTGACCCTGCACCTAATCCCCGGCTTCAACAATCTCAAGGCGCTGGATCAGGCGCTGGCAGGCCCCGCCAGCGTGCCGTTCAACATGTATCTGAACCTCGACAAACCGCTGCTGCTCTTTGGCTTGCTGCTGGCCTGCCCGATGCTGCTGGGCAAGGGGGGCGCAATCCGCTGGCGCCCGCTGGCCCTGTTACTGCTGCCGCTGGGAGCCCTGCTGGTCATCGCCTGGCAGTTGGGGGCACTGAAACCGGAAGTGGGTCTGCCCCACTGGTGGTGGCTGTTTGCACTCAACAATCTGCTGTTCACCTGCGTGGCAGAAGAGGCGCTGTTTCGCGGCGCGATCCAGCAGGAGCTGACCGAGCGTTACCGCCCCTGGATTGGCATCGTCGTGGCTGCGCTACTGTTCGGAGCCATCCACCTGCCCGGTGGCCCACTGCTGGCGCTGTTTGCGACCCTGGCAGGCTGCTGCTATGGCCTGGCATTCCAGCTCAGCGGGCGACTCTCCGTGGCCATCCTGATCCACTTCGCCTTCAACTTCGCCCATCTGGCGCTCTTCACCTACCCGCTGGCCCACCGCTAACTCCTGAAGGCGCCTGACACGGGCGCCTTCCCTCGCTCTTCCCTCTCTCTTTAAGCGTGCTGCCTCGCTCGCTTTACACCTCCACAAAGCTCCAAACAAAACCAATTTATTTACTTGTAACCAAAATGTAAACAAACTGACCTCTGCATTCGCCATAACAGTCACTTTCCATTGCCCTGCAACCAAAAGGAGCCTGTGATGCAGAAAACCCTCAGTTATGCCGCCCTGCTGCTGGTCAGCCAGTTCCCGCAACTGGCACTGGCCGATACCGATGTCTATCTCACCAACAACAGTCCTGAACCGCTTCAGATCGACATCCGCCAAAGCGGCAGCGGCCAGCTGCAACCCGGCAGTCAGTGGAGCCAGCACCGCACCGAGCTGGGCCCGTGGGAGAGCGCCATGGTACTCAGCTTCAATCGCTATGAGGGGGTCAAGGCGGGCAAGAGCTATCTGTTCGAAACCCGCGTGACCACAGCGGGTGGCGACGTCTATCGGCTCAACCAGCTGATGGAGGGAACCTGGTGGAACACCACCTTGCAGCACGGTGGCGAGACGCCGACCAGCGCATCCGGCTGGCAAAACGATCGGGCGATCCACCGCGTTGCGGGGCCACAAGAGCTGGCCTTTGCCGCCAAGTTCACCGGCCGCTACGACGATCTGCACTATATGATCACGCCTCCCCAAAAACGGGAGCAACCGGAACCGGCAGAACACAGGCTCAAGGTGGCCAGCTACAACGTCTGGGCACTGCCGGTCATCGCCTCCAGCATCGGCGAGCGGTTGACCTTGCTGCCTGATTATCTCAAGGGCTATGACGCCCTGCTGCTGCAAGAGGTATTCGATGGCCGCCGCGAAGGCTTTTTGCAGGCGCTGGCGAAAGAGTACCCCTACCAGACCAAAGTACTCGACAAGCCCGGGGTCAACATTCATGACGGCGGCGTGGTGATCGTCAGCCGCTATCCCATAGTGCGGGAGGCCCAGCTGGTCTATCCCCAATGCACCGGCACCGACTGCTTCGCCGACAAGGGGGTGATGTACGCCGAGGTGATCAAGGGGGGCAAGGCGTGGCACCTGTTCGCCAGCCACACCGCCAGCTTCGACACCGACGAGGCCCGCAAGCTGCGCCAGATCCAGTTCGGTCAGATCCGCTCTCTGGCTGCCAGCCTCAAGATCCCCGCCAGCGACACCGTCATCTACGGCGGCGACTTCAACGTCAACAAACGCAAGTTTGCCGATGACTACGCCAATATGCTGGCCAATCTGAACGCCCATGAACCCGCCTATGGCGGCTACACCGAAGCCACCTTTGATCCCAGGATCAACCCCTATGCCGGTGGCCCACTCTCCGGTGGCGCCAACGTCGAGTATCTGGACTATCTGGTAGTGAGTCGGGAGTACGGCAACGCCAGCCACAACCTCAACACGGTCTGGATCCCGCGCAGCAGCGATGGCAGCCTCTGGCCCGCCAGCAACCTCTCAGACCACTTCCCGGTCAAGGGAGAGATCAGCCGATGACTCACCGTTACGGGATACTGGCACTGGCTATCCTGACCCTTTTGCTGGTGAATCTGGGCTGGCAGGAAGAGCAACCCCCGATATCGCCAGAACGGTCGGCGACGCCCTCTCCGGCCGATATGCAGTTGCCAGCAGAACCGGGGAGCCCGCCTCCCCGCATGCCAAACGCTGAGGGGATGGATGGCAAAAGCAAAGAAGTGCCCAGCAGCTGGCAGGCGATGCCGGATGAACTGATCAACCAGCTTGCCAGCGAGATCAGCGACAGCGAGTTGCCGCTGGCGCAGCGCGTGAGCAATCTGGAAGCAACAGAGGCCGGGTGGCTGAGCGAGGGGGAGAGTCTGATCCGGCTACAGGGGCGCTATGCCCTGGCGCTGGATCAGTTGGCGCAAGAGAGCGAGCAGTTGCCGCTGGCCGAGCGGCTGGACGCCCTCAGCCGCTTGCAGGATCGGTGGGCAGCGAATCATCCGGATCTGGCGGTGGATCTGTTCAACCCTGATGCCCGCCTGCAGCAAGCTCGTCAGCTGTGGGGAGATGAGGAGCTGGCCACCCTGGCCCGTCACTTCCTGCCCGCAGAGCAGGCTGAAGCCACGCTGGCGTTTGCTAGGGCGCGCCAGCAGCAGCTGGATCAACGCAACCGCTATCAGCGAGAGCTGGCCGAGCTCGAGCAGCAACTGGCGGCCAGCCAACAACAGATGGATCCTGCGCTGTGGCAACAACACAAGGAGGAGGTGTTGAGCCAGTGGCGTCGTGACTTCTTCGCGCGGGAGCAAGGCAAACCCTGAGGTCAGCGCTTGCCCTTGAACTGCTTGACGCTGCGTTTGGCCTGAGTGCGGCGATTGGCCTGCTTATCACGAGGGGGGCGCTTGCCCTCCCCGCTGGCAGGCTGGTCGGTGACCGGGAATCCCGCCAGATCGCCCAACGGCAGCTCGCGGCCGGTCAGGGTGCGGATGGCTTGCAGCATGTCACTCTCGCCATGACAAACCAGCGAGATGGCCAGCCCCTCACGGCCAGCCCGGGCGGTACGACCGATGCGGTGTACATAGACAGGGGCGCTGGCGGGCAAGTCCAGATTGATCACCACCGGCAGCGCCTCCACATGGATGCCGCGCGCCATCAGGTCGGTGGCCACCAGCACCCGAATTTTGCCCTCTTTGAAATCGCCGAGCGCCTGCTCGCGCACCGCCTGCTCCTTCTCGCCATGAAGGGCGGCCACCGCAATGCCCGCCTTGGCCAGCTTTCTGGCAACCCCGTCGGCATCATCCCGCGCACTGATAAAGACCAGCACCTGCGGCCACGCCTGCTCCTTGAGCAGGCTGATGAGCGCCGGTACCTTGCTGCTCTTGTTGACCAGATAGAGCCGCTCTTCGATCTCGTTTACCACGCTGTTGAGGGGGGTGGCCTCGATACGGGTAGGCTCGCGCAGCAAGCCGTTGGCCAGCGCCTCCAGCTCGGCAGGCAAGGTGGCGGAGAAGAGCAGGGTCTGGCGATCCGCCGGAATAAAGCCGAGCAGCGCCTTGATGTCGGGAGCAAAGCCCATCTCCAGCAGGCGATCCGCCTCATCCAGCACCAAGAGTTGTAAACCATCCAGCCCCAGCACCTGTTGGGTCAGCAGATCCCGCAACCGCCCCGGCGTGGCGACCAGCAGCTGTGGCCCCTGCGCCAGTTCGGCCTGTTGCCGCTCCTGCGCAACGCCCCCACACAACGTCACGATGCGCAGCCCCAGCGCCTCGGCCCCCTCTTTTATCGCGGCAGTGACCTGAATCGCCAGCTCGCGAGTTGGCACCAGCACCAGACCCTGCACCTGGCTGGAGGCAGGATCCAGCCGTTGCAGCAGCGGCAAGCCAAACGCCAGCGTCTTGCCGCTGCCGGTCTGGGCCAGCGCCAGCAGATCCTGCCCCGCCAGCGCAGCCGGAATCGCCAGCTGCTGGATGCGGGTCGGCGTCTGCAAGGTGGCGGGCAAAGAGGCAAGCAGAGCGGGATGGAGGGCAAGTTCGCTAAAGGTCATGGCGCTACGTCAACAAAGAAGTGGGAGGCGAAGTCTAGTGAGCGGGGGCCGAGAAGTAAAACCCTATCCATGATGGCCCGGCCGAGAGGGGCTGGCGACCGGCTGACTACACTTTAGCAGCCCCATCACCAAGAGAGACCCGCCATGACCAGACACATCCCCCTTCTGCTGCTCGTGGTCACCCTGCTCGGCAGCGCCACCCTCGGCCAGTCGCAGACTCCGGAGAGCGACGCAGCACCCGAGCCGCCGAAACCGGTGCGCATCCTCAATGCCCACCTTGGCGAGCTGCCAGGGCTGATCAATGCCGACAAGACAGGCCCCTTTGTCGACCTGGTGCACGCCATCGATGATCTCTACCCCGATGTAACCATCAAGATCACCATCTACCCCATCGCCCGTGCCATGGCTGGGGTGATCTCCGGCAAGGCTGACCTGGGGCTGCCCGCCATCCGCAACCTCAAGGATATCGATATGCTGGCTTATCGCTTCAGCACCCGCAGTTTTGGCAAGGTTGCCCATGTGATTTACAGCAATACCGCCTATCCGGTCACCACGGATATGGCCTATGGCATAGTGCCCACCAAACGGGACCTGCTGATTGAAGCCGTTCCCGACTATATGCCCTTCCCGGTGCAGCGCTCGATGAGTATCGAGCAGTCACTGCGCAAGCTCTCACGCGGCCGTATCGACGCCTTTGTCTGGGCGCAAGAGGAGGCTGACCTGATGCTCAAGCAGCTGGGGCTGACCAATATCAGGCGAGAATTTTTCGGGGATTTCGAGGATGTCTTCATCATCCAGAAAGGGACAGCTGGTGATGAGATGGACGAATTTCTCCGCCAAGCCATCGATCAGCTGGCCGCCACCGGCAAACTGGCCGAGATCTACGAGAAGATCCACCCCCCTATGTGGAGTGGCAACCCTCCCCACCCGCCAAGGCTGAACCGGCAACCACCCCGCCAGCTACGCCCTGAACGGACAATTCCCGCATAAAAAATCCCGCCGAAGCGGGATTTTTTATGGCTTGCAGCCTTACAGCACGGCCAGCGCCGCAGCGTAGTTCGGCTCGTCGGCCACTTCGGCGACCAGCTCGCTGTGCAGCACCTTGTTGTCACCATCCAACACCACGATGGCGCGAGCGGTCAGACCGACCAGCGGACCGGAAGAGAAGGCCACGCCGTAATCTTCCATGAAGGCCGCACCGCGCAGGGTGGAGAGAGTCACAACCTTGTCCAGACCTTCTGCGCCGCAGAAGCGGGACTGGGCGAACGGCAGATCGGCGGAAATGCACAGCACGACTGTGTTCTCCAGCGCGCTGGCCTGCTCGTTGAACTTGCGCACAGAAGTAGCGCAGGTCGGGGTATCGACGCTCGGGAAGATGTTCAGGATTTTGCGCTGACCGGCAAAGCTTGCCAGGGTCACGTCGGAGAGATCCTTGGCCACCAGGGAGAAGGGCTTGGCTTGCTCACCGGCGACCGGGAAGTGACCAGCGACGGAAACCGGGTTGCCTTGCAGAGTGACTGAGTTGCTCATGTGTTATGTCCTTTATTGGTGTAGTAAAAATCCGGGTGATCAGTATAGGGGCGGCGGGACCAGACAAACACCCGCGAAGACAAGGGATATAAAGGGGTTGACCTTGGACTTAACACCAAGGTTTAGACTCCTTCTCGGTAATCAGGGATCTCGCAGGGGCGGGATCCATCAAGAGGGACTCATCATGAGCAAATCCTGCTGCAATCATCAGCACGCCGCCCCCATCAAGGCCGTCAGCAAGGCGGCCTCCGGCCAGAGTGAACATCACCACGATAGCCACTGCTGCGACAACACCACACCCGTCAGTTGCTGTTCAACCCCGACGCCTCATGAGCACGCATCCCGTGACGGCAATGAATCACCCGGGGATGAAGAGCCTCCCCGAGGAAACAGTCACGATCAAGCGTGCTGCAACGCCCCTTTATCGCCGGCTCACGATCATAAGCATGATCACGAGCACGATATGCCCCCTGCCGACCCGCTGGTTGCACCGGTACAAGGCAACAGCCGCCACAGCTGGCAGGTGTTGGGGATGGATTGCCCCAGCTGCGCCCGCAAGATCGAGACCGCCGTCAGCCGGGTGAGCGGCGTGCAACAGGCACGCGTGTTGTTTGCCACCGAGAAGCTGGTAGTGGATCTGGCCCCCGGTCTCTCCCCCGATCCCGTCACCGCCGCCGTGCTGGCCGCCGGTTTCCAGCTCAAGGGGGAAAGTGCTGACAAGCAGGCAGCTGGCCGTAAGCAAGCTTCACAACAGCCCCTGCAAGGCAATCTATTCGGTAACTTTTTGGGCAAATATTGGCAGCCCCTGTCACTGGCCGGCCTGATGCTGGTCGCCGCCCTGCTGCCGAAAGAGCTCGGTCAGCCACTCTTTACCCTGGCGACCCTGTGGGGGCTGTGGCCCATCTCCCGCAAGGCGTGGGCGCTGACCAAAAGCGGCTCCCCCTTCGCCATCGAGACCCTGATGACGGTCGCCGCCGTGGGGGCCCTGTTCCTCGGCGAAACCGCCGAAGCGGCCATGGTACTGCTGCTCTTTATGCTGGGTGAGCATCTGGAGGCCTACGCCGCCGGACGCGCCCGGGCCGGAGTGACCGCTCTGATGGCGCTGGTACCCGACAAGGCGCTGCGGATCCGTACCACTGCTGAAGGCGAGGTGCGGGAAGAGGTCGGCGCCGATCAGCTGCGTCCCGGCGATATTATCGAAATCGCCCCGGGTGCCCGCCTACCTGCAGATGCCCGTCTGCTCGATGCACTTGGCGCGTTTGACGAGAGCGCCCTGACCGGTGAATCCATTCCGGTGGAGCGTCGTCAGGGTGACAAGGTGCCGGCCGGTAGTATGGCGGCCGATCGGGTGCTGCGTCTTGAGGTGGTCTCCGAGCCCGGCAACAACGCCATCGACCGCATCCTGCACCTCATCGAGGAAGCTGAGAGCCAGCGCGCCCCCATCGAGCGCTTTATCGACCGCTTCAGCCGCTGGTATACCCCGGCCATGATGCTGGTCGCCCTGCTGGTGGTGCTGGTGCCACC
>NZ_JBFODN010000090.1:0-47886 GCF_040908345.1 Aeromonas sp. R3-1 | reverse complement strand
GGTTTGCAGCAGCAGGGGAGGCACTCCCCTTGGGCGACGAATGCCAAGGGCACCGCAGGATAGTGCACCTTGCCAGCCATCAGCGGAGTGCGGCAGGCGCCGCAATAGCCGCTGCGACACTGGAATTCCACATGATGACCGTGGCGCTCCAGGGTCTCCAACACGCTTTCGCCGGGATGGGCGTGCAGCACGGCACCATCTCGGGTATGTACCCGTGGTGCCACGACCGCATGCTGTTCAGCAGGCGCGTGCGGGGCAGGGGTCAGCGTGTTGGTGGCGTCACTCACAGCTCGAAATCACCCAGGTCATCGGCATTGACTTCGCTGTCGATCTGACCGACCAGATAGGAGCTGACCTCTACCTCTTGCGGGGCGACCTGCACGTTGTCGGATGACAGCCAGGTGTTGATCCAGGGGATCGGGTTCTGCTTGGTGCCGGCAAAGGCTGGCTGCAGGCCGACCGCGCTCATGCGCAAGTTGGTGATGTACTCCACGTACTGGCAGAGGATGTCCTTGTTCAGGCCGATCATGGAGCCGTCCTGGAACAGGTACTCGGCCCACTCCTTCTCCTGAATGGCTGCTTCCTTGAAGATCTCGAAGCAGGCCTGTTCGCACTCGGCGGCGATCTCGGCCATCTCCGGGTCATCCTGGCCGGTGCGCATCAGGTTCAGCATGTGCTGGGTGCCGGTGAGGTGCAGCGCTTCGTCGCGGGCGATCATCTTGATGATCTTGGCGTTGCCTTCCATCAGTTCACGCTCGGCGAAGGCAAAGGAGCAGGCGAAGCTGACGTAGAAGCGAATTGCTTCCAGCGCGTTGACACTCATCAGGCACAGATAGAGCTTCTTCTTGAGCTCGCGCAAGGTGATGGTCACCTCGCGGCCAGCGACGGTGTGGGTCCCTTCACCATGCAGGTTGAAGAGGGCGGTTGCTTCGATCAGATCGTCGTAGAAGTGGCTGATGGAGCCAGCGCGCTTCAAGATCTGCTCGTTGGTCACGATGTCGTCGAACACCTGGGCGGGGGTGTTGACGATATTGCGGATGATATGGGTGTAGGAGCGAGAGTGGATGGTCTCGGAGAAGGCCCAGGTCTCAATCCAGGTTTCCAGCTCCGGAATGGAGACTAGCGGCAGCAGGGCCACGTTGGGGCTGCGACCCTGAATGGAGTCCAGCAGGGTCTGGTACTTCAGGTTGGAGATGAAGATGTGCTGCTCGTGCGGTGGCAGGGCCTGATAGTCGATGCGATCACGGGAGACATCCACCTCTTCCGGGCGCCAGAAGAAGGAGAGCTGCTTCTCGATCAGCCGCTCGAACACTTCGTGCTTTTGTTGATCATAACGGGCTACGTTGACCGATTGGCCAAAAAACATCGGCTCTTTGAGCTGGTCGTTTTGGGTTTGGCAGAAAGTTGAATAGGCCATGGTTACCAGAATATGTGAATAGAGAAAACAGGAGAGCGGGAGCTTCATGCTCCCGCCCGGTTATCAGTTCTTGCCGTGACTTAGATTTTGCAAGCCCCGCCAGCGCAACCGTCATCTTGCAGGTCGGTCTGGGCATCGTCTGCACCATCACGGGTGTTGTGATAGTACAGGGTCTTGAGGCCGTATTTGTAGGCGGTCAGCAAGTCCTTGAGCAGCTGTTTCATCGGGACCTTGTTGCCTTCGAAACGGGCAGGGTCGTAGTTGGTGTTGGCGGAGATCGCCTGATCCACAAACTTCTGCATGATACCGACCAGCTGCAGGTAGCCGTCAACGCTCGGTTGCTTCCAGAGCAATTCGTATTGATCTTTCAGGCGATCATACTCGGGCACCACCTGTTTGAGAATGCCGTCTTTGGAGGCCTTGACCGACACCAGACCGCGCGGTGGCTCGATACCGTTGGTGGCGTTGGAGATCTGGCTGGAGGTCTCGCTCGGCATCAGGGCGGTCAGGGTGGAGTTACGCAAGCCCACGGACTTGATCTCTTCACGCAGGCTTTCCCAATCCAGATGCAGCGGCTCGTTGCACAGCGCATCCAGATCCTTCTTGTAGGTGTCGATGGGCAGGATACCTTGCGCGTAGGTGGTCTCGCCAAACAGCGGGCAGGGGCCGAACTCGCGGGCCAGCTGCACGGAGGCTTTCAGCAGGTAGTACTGAATGGCCTCGAAGGTACGGTGAGTCAGGGCCAGACCGGAGCCATCGGAGTAACGGGCACCGTTTTTGGCCAGGTAGTAGGCGTAGTTGATGACGCCGATCCCCAGGGTACGACGACCCATGCTGCCCTTCTTGGCGGCGGCGATCGGGTAGTCCTGATAGTCGAGCAGGGCGTCGAGGGCACGCACGGCCAGATCGGCCATCTCTTCCAGATCTTCCAGCTTCTCGATGGCACCGAGGTTGAAGGCGGAGAGGGTGCACAGGGCGATTTCGCCACTCTCGTCGTCGATGTTGTTGAGCGGCTTGGTCGGCAGCGCAATCTCGAGGCAGAGGTTGGACTGGCGTACCGGCGCCACGCTCGGGTCGAACGGGCTGTGTGTGTTGCAGTGATCGACGTTCTGGATGTAGATGCGACCGGTACCGGCACGCTCTTGCATCATCAAGGAGAAGAGGTCTACCGCTTTCAGGGTCTTCTTGCGAATGGCCGGATCTTGCTCGTACTTGACGTAGAGCTCTTCAAACTTGTCCTGATCGGCAAAGAAGGCATCGTACAGACCCGGCGCATCGGACGGGGAGAACAGGGTGATGTCACCGCCCTTGATGAGGCGCTGGTACATCAGCTTGTTGATCTGCACGCCGTAGTCCATGTGACGAACACGGTTCTCTTCCACGCCGCGGTTGTTCTTCAGAACCAGCAGGCTTTCCACTTCGGTATGCCACAGCGGGTAGAACAGGGTGGCCGCACCGCCGCGCACGCCGCCCTGGGAGCAGCACTTCACGGCAGTCTGGAAGTATTTGTAGAAGGGGATGCAACCGGTGTGGAACGCTTCGCCGCCACGGATGGGGCTGCCCAGACCGCGGATGCGACCGGCGTTGATGCCGATACCGGCGCGCTGGGAAACGTAACGCACGATGGAGCTGGCGGTGGCGTTGATGGAATCCAGGCTGTCGTCGCACTCGATCAGCACGCAGGAGCTGAACTGGCGGGTCGGTGTACGCACGCCGCTCATGATTGGGGTCGGCAGGGAGATCTTGAAGGTCGAGACCGCATCATAGAAGCGCTTGATGTAGTCCAGACGGGTATCTTTCGGATACTTGGAGAAGAGGCAGGCCGCAACCAGCATATAGAGGAACTGCGGGCTCTCGTAGATCTCGCCGGTAACGCGGTTCTGGACCAGATATTTGCCTTCCAGCTGTTTGACTGCCGCGTAGGAGAAATCCATGTCGCGCCAGTGATCCAGATGGGTGTTCAGCTCTTCGAATTCGGCCTGGGTGTAGTCTTCCAGCAGGTGCTTGTCGTACTTGCCCATGTCCACCAGACGAGCCACGTGCTGGTAGAGGTGGGGCGGTTCGAACTGGCCGTAGGCTTTCTTGCGCAGGTGGAAGATGGCCAGACGGGCGGCCATGTACTGGTAGTCCGGGGTCTGCTCGGAGATGAGATCAGCCGTCGCCTTGATGATGGTTTCGTGAATGTCGGCGGTACGGATACCGTCATAGAACTGGATGTGGGATTTGAGCTCTACCTGGGAGACCGACACGTTGTCGAGCCCTTCGGCGGCCCAGTCCAGCACGCGGTGAATTTTATCCAGATCGATGGGTTCTTTGTGTCCGTTACGCTTCGTCACAAACAAGTTCATTGGCTGATGACCTTCAGTTGATTCCCGAAAAACCATCGCATAATGGCGCTACCCAGGCTCCGGCGGTGTGCGGGAGTTGGGTAGAGATTGTGCGATGAATCACAAGATGTAGTGTTATTTTAAGTTCGAGCTACAAGATAGTGAGGTCAGCCAGCCATTGCAATGTGTGGATAAGTGACGAGCTGTGGATAAATTGTGAGTCTTGCCCCATCAGTTAGTGACCGCTCACAGTGAGCGGGTTTTCATTCGTCCGCTCCGCTAAATGCAAGTCTCGCGATCGAAGATGGAAAATTTAAATAACTTTTTTTGCTTGCGAAACGGGGGGCTTTTTACTAGCAAACGGCGGCTGATTATCCCTTATGCAACAAGGGTCAAAAGCTGTCCAGTTGTCGCAGCCGCGGGTTCAGCGTGGCAAGGGCTTTGCATCAGATGACGGTGGTTTGTGGCCGCTTTGTGACGGCTGCGAGCTTGTCAAATGGGTATCCAACAGGCAGAAAGCTGCCTTTATTATCCATGAATAGACGAGTGATGGTGACGCAGGACGCGGGAGCGTAAAGGAAGAGATGCAAGGGCGAAGAGTCTCTTCGCCCCGTTATCGCTGCGCGTTACGCCTTGGCCGTCAACTCATAGCGCAGCCAGTGGTGCAGGGCCTGCACGGTATCAAACTGCAGATCGGCGCCCCACTGGGCGGGATCTTCCTCATCATTGAGATAGCCCCAGCCAGCGACCGCGGTGCGCATGCCAGCATTGCGGCCCGCTTCGATATCCCGCACATGATCCCCCACATAGAGGCAGTGAGCTGCTTCGACCCCCAGCTTCTCACAAGCAAAGAACATGGGGGTGGGGTCGGGCTTGCGTACCGGCAGGGTATCGGCACTGACAGTGACGCCGCAGCTGGCAAGCTCTGGCAGGGCTGCCAGCAGTGGCTCGGTGAGAAAGCCCGGCTTGTTGGTGACGATGCCCCAGGGGATCTGTTTTTCATCCAGCCACTCGATAAGGTCCACCATTCCCTCATAGGGGCGGGTACCGACGCAGAGATTGGCCGCGTAGTAGTCGAGCAGGGCATTGCGCAGGCGCGTGGCCCCCAGCTCCTCAAGCAGTTCATCGCCGAGGCCCGCTTTCAGCAGCCCGAGTGCCCCGTGGGAGGTGGTCTGACGAATGATGTCGTCAGAGAGCGGCGCAAAGCCTTCGCTGATCAGTACATGGTTGACGGCGGCCCCCAGATCCGGGGCTGTGTCGAGCAGGGTGCCATCCAGATCGAACAGCACGCAACGAAGAGGCAGCTGGTGAGAGAAGCTCATCAACCGTGCTCCGGGCGGACAAACTCCACCATATAGTTGACGTCGACATTCTTGCCGAGCTTGAAACTGTTGGAGAGCGGTGCATAGTGCACCCCGCTCATATCCCGCACCAGCAGGCCAGCTGCTTCACCCATGCGACACAGTTCGGCCGGGGTGATGAATTTTTTGTGATCGTGGGTACCCTTGGGCACCATCTTCATCAGGTATTCGGCCCCGATGATCATCATCAGATAGGATTTGGGGTTGCGGTTGATGGTGGAGACGAACACCCGGCCGCCCGGGCGCACCAGGGTGGCGATGGCGCGCAGCACGGAGGCGGGATCCGGCACATGCTCCAGCATCTCCATGCAGGTGACCACGTCATACTGGCCGGGGGCTTCTTCAGCGTGTGCTTCGGCAGTGATCTGGCGATATTCTAGCTCGACCCCCTGCTCAAGGGCGTGCAAGCGGGCGACGCCGAGGGGCTCCTTGCCCATGTCGATGCCGGTGACCCTGGCACCACGGCGGGCCATGCTCTCGGAGAGGATGCCGCCACCACATCCGATATCGAGCATGCGCTTGCCAAACAGACCGCCACTTTTGTCGGTGATCCAGTCAAGGCGTACCGGATTGATTTGATGCAGGGGTTTGAATTCACCTTCCATGTCCCACCAGCGGGAGGCGATGGCTTCAAACTTGGCGATTTCTGTCAGATCGACATTGGCATCACTGTTCATTTTTCGAAGATCCTGTGGCAGGGCGCCCGCTTCTGAGTCATGGGCGCAATCTATTGTCCTGGCGGGCATTATAACGGACGGACTTTGTCACACCAGCCCGATCTGATACCCGATTTGTGGCTTAAGGTATTTGGCTCAGTGTGTTACCATGTCGCGCTGTTTAAGCCAAAGAACAACTAATTAGGGATAAGGCTTTCTATGAGCGATCTGGCCAGAGAGATCACGCCGGTCAACATCGAAGAAGAGCTCAAGAGTTCCTATCTTGATTACGCCATGAGCGTGATCGTAGGACGAGCTCTGCCGGATGTGCGTGATGGCTTGAAACCGGTTCACCGCCGCGTTCTGTTTGCTATGAACGAGTTGGGGAACGACTGGAACAAGCCCTATAAAAAATCGGCCCGTGTGGTCGGTGACGTAATCGGTAAATATCACCCGCACGGCGATGTCGCTGTGTATGACACCATTGTCCGGATGGCGCAGGATTTCTCCATGCGTTACATGCTGGTCGATGGTCAGGGCAACTTCGGTTCAGTCGACGGCGACAGCGCCGCGGCGATGCGTTATACCGAAGTGCGGATGGCCCGCATCTCCCACGAGCTGCTGGCCGATCTGGACAAAGAGACCGTGGACTGGGTGCCGAACTATGACGGCACCGAGATGATCCCGGCGGTCATGCCTACCAAGGTTCCCAACCTGCTGGTCAACGGCTCCTCCGGTATTGCGGTGGGCATGGCGACCAACATTCCGCCTCACAACCTCACCGAGATTGTCAATGGCTGTCTGGCGCTGATCGAAAATGGCGACCTCACCATTGACGAGCTGATGACCTACATCACCGGCCCGGATTTCCCCACCGGCGGCATTATCAACGGTCGTTCCGGCATCGTGCAGGCGTACCGTACCGGTCGTGGCTCCATCTATGTGCGGGCCAAAGCTGAAGTGGAAGTGGACGAGAAGACCAGTCGCGAGACCATCATCGTTCACGAGATCCCCTATCAGGTGAACAAGGCTCGACTGATCGAGAAGATCGCCGAGCTGGTCAAAGAGAAGAAGATCGAGGGCATCAGTGCCCTGCGCGATGAGTCTGACAAAGACGGCATGCGCATCGTTATCGAGATCAAGCGCGGCGAGTCCGGCGAGATCGTGCTGAACAATCTCTACAAGCACACCCAGATGCAGACTACGTTCGGCATCAACATGGTGGCGCTCGATAACAACCAGCCCAAGGTGATGAACCTTAAAGAGATCCTGGATGCGTTCCTGCTGCACCGCCGTGAAGTGGTGACTCGCCGGACCGTGTTCGAACTGCGCAAGGCGCGGGATCGGGCACACATTTTGGAAGGTCTGGCGGTTGCGCTGGCCAACATTGATCCCATCATCGAGCTGATCCGCCACAGCGCGACCCCGGCCGACGCGAAAGCGGGCCTGGTTGCCAAGGGCTGGGAACTCGGCAACGTGGCCGCCATGCTGGAAAAAGCGGGCGACGACGCGGCACGGCCAGAGTGGCTGGAGCCTGAGTTTGGTATCCGTGAAGGTCAATACTTCCTGACCGAACAGCAAGCCCAGGCCATCCTTGACCTGCGTCTGCACAAGCTGACCGGCCTCGAGCACGAGAAGATCCTGGAAGAGTACCAATCTCTGCTGGATCTGATCGCCGAGCTGCTGCACATCCTGGCGAGCCCGGCTCGTCTGATGGAAGTGATCCGCGATGAACTGCTGGCCGTGCGTGAGCAGTATGGTGACGAGCGTCGCACCGAGATCAGCATGTCCAGTGCCGAGATCAACATCGAAGATCTGATCACCCCGGAAGACGTGGTGGTCACCCTGTCTCACCAGGGCTATGTGAAGTATCAGCCGCTCTCCGACTACGAGGCCCAGCGCCGCGGTGGTCGTGGCAAGTCGGCCACCCGGATCAAGGAAGAGGACTTTGTGGAGCGTCTGCTGGTGGCCAACACCCATGACACCATTCTGTGCTTCTCCACCCGTGGCAAGGTCTACTGGCTCAAGGTTTACCAGCTGCCGGAAGCGTCCCGTGGCGCCCGTGGTCGTCCGATCATCAACCTGCTGCCGCTGGAAGAGGGTGAGCGTATCACCGCTATCCTGCCGGTGAAGGAGTATGATGCCGAGAAGTATGTGTTCTTTGCCACCGCCAACGGTACCGTGAAGAAGACCAGCCTCTCCGACTTCAGCCGTCCGCTCTCCTCCGGTATTCGTGCCATCAACCTTAAAGAGGGTGATGAGCTGATCGGGGTGGATATCACCGATGGCAGCAACGAGATCATGCTCTTCTCCGACGCGGGCAAAGTCGTTCGCTTCGCCGAAGGCAGCGGTCGTTCGGAAACAGATCGCGCCGATGCGGATGTCAGCGATGACGTTGAAACCGACGACGATGCCGGCAACGACGATGATGGTAGCGACAACGGCGAAGGCACCGAAAGCAAGGGTACCTTCAAGGGTGTGCGTCCGATGGGTCGTACCGCAGCCGGTGTCCGTGGCATCAAGCTGGGCGCCGGTGACAAGGTGGTTTCCCTCATCGTTCCGCGCGGCGAAGGTGCCATCCTCACCGCCACCGAGAACGGTTACGGCAAGCGGACTGCGTTGGCCGAATACCCGACCAAGAGCCGTGGTACCCAGGGTGTTATCTCCATCAAGGTGGATGAGCGCAATGGCAAGGTGATCGATGCGATCCAGGTCGAAGATACCGACCAGATCATGCTGATCACCAACGGCGGTACTCTGGTGCGTACCCGTGTTGCAGAGGTGAGCGTCATTGGCCGTAACACCGGCGGTGTCCGTCTGATCCGTACCGGTGAAGACGAGACCGTGGTTGGCCTGCAGCGCATTGCCGAGAGCGACGAAGACGAGAACGACGCGCTGGCCGTTGACGGTGAGGTATCTGAAGGTACCGATACCGCGACCGGCACTGATGCAGTCGATGCAGTCGATGCAGGGGAAGCGGGCGACGAGTAATCGTCACCTGTTACCCGAGTAAAGTCTCTGATCAAAAAGAGCGACCTTGGTGGTCGCTCTTTTTATTTGTCTGCTTTTTATGACTCTCCGCTGATCTTAAGGCTGGATCACTCCTGCAGCCACATTTTGGCGCTGCGGGCGGGAATGGCGACCCGTACCCACTGGCTCTGCACGTTGACCACGGCCCCTTGGTCGAGCACGTCCCGATAGTTGCGATACCAGTTCATCTCGAACCTGGCGGTATCGAGCCAGTACTCCTGCTCATAGTCGCACTTGTTGATACCGACCAGCCCCTGTTTGCCCCGTTTGAACAGCACGAAGCAGTCACCGCTGCCGACCAGCTGCATGGGTTGACCCTGCACCGCATTGTGGAAGCGGATCATCCCCTTGAGATCGGCTCGCTGGTAGTAATCCTGCCAGCGCAGTCCATCCTTGGCCTGGGTCTCGCCGTGATCCGAATAGACCAGCGGCGAGCCGCCATCGCGGCCGAGCAGGTAGGCGTAGGCCAGCTTCTCGTCAGTCTGGCTTAAGATCTGATAGCGGAAGCCGTCGTTGGTGGGAATGTCGTGGGTCACGGTAAAGGTGACGGCGCGACTGCCCGGCAGCGCCTGACCATAGGCGCCCGGATCCGCCAGCAGGTTCATGCTGCCACCGTAACTGAAGGCACCACGCAGGGAGGCAAACAGCGGAAAGTCATAGGCTCCCTGGCCGCTGCTGTCGAGGTAGGGTTTGAGGAAGCGCTCGTAATCGGTACTGCCAGCACCCCCTGTGGTGATCACCTCACCAAACACGTGCATCCCCTGTTTGATTTCGGGGGTGAACACGGCATTGATCTGGTAATCGCTCATGTGTTTGACCGCATCGACCCGAAAACCCTTGATCCCCATCCCCTTGAGCGCCTTGAGATAGGCCTGTTGCTGGCTTACCACCCAGTTGTTGGGATCCAGATCCGGCAGCCCCTTGTCACCGGCACCGCCACAGAGACGCCAATACTGGACATGACCCGGATCGCTCCAGTCGCTGATGCACCCTTCGGGATGAAAATCCTGACCGGAGAGGTAGTTTTGCCCCAGATCGCCAAACAGTTTCTGGCGCTCGAAATAGGCCGGGTTGCTGGCGTAGCTTTGCAGCAGCTCGTTGCCGGGATAGTTGAGATCGCTGCGTTTCCAGCTTTCGTTGGCCATGTGGTTGAGCACCACATCGGCATAGACGGCGATACCTCGCGCCTTCATGGCGGCGATCAGCTGTTCGAGATCCTGCTTGTTGCCAAGAGGGGAGTCGACAAGACGCAGATCCTGCGGCTGGTAACGAGCCCACCACTCGTTGCCTGATGACTTGAGAGATGGCGAGATGAGTACCTGTTTGTAACCGGCCGACTTGATAAGGTCGGCTTTGGCGGTCACTTCACTGTACTTCCAGTTGAAGGCGTGCAGTATGACGTCGGCGTGCGCCAAGGGGGCGATCAGCATGCCTGCGATCGCCCATATTCCCGCTGTGTGTTTCATTATTGTGTCCCTGTTTTTATAGATGCCTGAATGGGCAACCCAGCTTTGGTGGGAACAGAGTGAGCTGCAATCCACAACCTGCAGATTTGTGACCGCTTTCAGGATGATTTCGCCGAATATGTGAACTGTTTCGGCTTTTCCTCGCCACCGCCAGTTGCCTTTTTACAACTGATTTTTTTGTCATTTCCCTGTCATTCCCAGCTGCTATCCTGCCGGGCGAGTGGTGCGTTGTTGCTATCACCTTCACCGTCAGGAGCTGCATATGACCAGTTGGATCACGTGGGAAATTTGGTGGAGCCGGGTATGGGGCGAATCAGAGGTGCCGCAGTATGAAGAGGATGAGCACGAAGTGGCTCATGAACCCTCGCGACTGCCGGTTGAAATGGTGCAACAGGGTCGGGATCAGCGCGCAGGCTAAGGCGTTAGCCTTCTCTTTAGCGGGTAGCGCTTTCTTGTGGCGACATGGCTACTTCGTTGGCCAATTTGGAAAATTGGGAAAGTGGGGTTTCCACAGGATGTGTCGCGGCAGGTCTTCCTTTCGACCTCTTGGAAGGCAAGGGTTGTGCATCTGATGTATGCAGGGCGTAAAAAGGGGGATTAGAAGAGCGACAGCTGCTCCCCGGGGCGGATAAACCCATCCAGCCTGAGCTGAATATGGCGTTTGCCCAGATCAAGGCGCTTGCTGATAAGGCGAAAGCGCTGGGCCAGCAGATCGGCAAAATGCCCCTCACCGCGCATGCGGGTGCCGAAGGCGGTACTGTTGAGCCCGCCACCGCGGCTGGCTCGCAACTGATTCAAAATAGCCTCCTTCTGGCCCGGATAGTGGGTATCGAGCCAGTCACCAAATAGCGGCGCCAGCTCGTGGGGCCGCCGTAGCAGGATGTAATCGGCGCAGCTGGCGCCAGAATCGGCAGCCGATTTGATGATCTGCTCCAGCTCCGGTTCATTGAGCCGTGGGATCATGGGGGCGGCCAATACCCCCACCTGTACACCAGCGTTGGCCAGCTTCTCGATCACTTTCAAGCGGCCGATGCCCGTGCTGGCGCGGGGCTCCAGCTGTCGGCGCAGGGTTTCGTTCAAGGTCGTCACCGACACCATCACCTGACACAGTCCCTCTCTGGCCAGCTCGGTCAACAGATCGAGGTCGCGCAAGATCATGGCGCTCTTTGTAATGAGCCCGACCGGATGGCGGTGGGCCAGCATCACTTCCAGCAACTGCCGGGTGAGGCGATAGCGCTGCTCGATGGGTTGATAGGGGTCGGTATTGGCGCCAATGAAGATGGTCTGTGGCTGATAGGCCGGTTTGGCAAACTCCCGGCGCAGCAGGTCGGCTGCATTGCGTTTGGCAAACAGCTTGCTCTCGAAATCGAGGCCAGGGGAGAGCTCCAGATAGGCGTGACTGGGTCTGGCATAGCAGTAGATGCAGCCGTGTTCGCACCCCTGATAGGGGTTGATGGAGCGACCAAAGGGGACATCCGGCGAGCTGTTGTAGCTGATGATGCTGCGTGCATCGATCTCCCGCACCTCGGTGCCAGGCACAGAAGGAGTAAAGGTGGCATCCCAATCGGACGATTGCCAGCCGTCATCAACCGCTTCGACAAGGGGGCCGCTAAAACGGTGATCGATATTGTGGGGGCTGCCTCGTCCTGCCATGGTGTGCACCTATACTGTTTATACATACAGTTATTTTGCAGGTGCACCGGATAAATGACAACAACTGCTGATCGACTGGGTGCAAAAAGGGTTGTTGTAGGGATCTCTTGCTTGATCGCAATGCTACATTTCGTTTACATAAACTAAATGAGAACTGGATCACGGAAATCATCATGAGACTCACCACTTCCCGCTGGCTGTTTATCTGTCTGCTTGCCCTCGTTATCTGGCGTCTGCTTCCGCTCTCCACCGAGCAGGAGATGGCTGCCGCCAACCGTGCCTGGCGTACCGGTCACTTTGATGAGGCGACCCGGATCTGGTCGCCACTGGCCGATCAAGGCCAACCTCGGGCACAGGCACTCATGGGCTGGAGCCATGAAGTGGGGCAGGGGAGCGAGCAGGATATCCATCAGGCCATCAGCCTCTATCGCCAGTCGGCGCAGGCAGGGGATCCCTTCGGCCAATATCGGTTGGCAGAGCTCTATCTGCGCGGTGTTGGGGTCAAGCGAGATCTGCGCCAAGCCTTTCACTGGATGGATCAGGCTGCCCGCAATGGCGATGTCCCGGCCATGCTGAAAGTCGGTGTACTTCATCTGATGGGGGTCAGCGGCAGGGTCGATTTGCCTCAGGCGAAACAGTGGCTCTTTCTGGCGGCACAAAAGGGCAACAAGCTGGCGCTTCAGGTGCTGCAAGAGCTGGCGCTGGCAGAGGAGGGGAGCAGTGACTTTGACTTCAACTGGCAATCCCAGCTTGGTGAATAGTCGGTAGGCGACTCATTTGACTGTAGAAAATATCTGCAAATCCGATACAGCACGCCCGACTTCTGGTAGCATGGGGCCGTTTTGGCTTGGTTTGTCACGTTAGACATGTGGTTTACGTGTCAGGCCGTCTTCGCAAAGTGCTGTGGAGAACCAAAACATCACCTTTTTGAATCTCTTTTCCATCCCGCATGTGACCTTTGGTAGGGGTCACCACTGTATAAGGAAACACATAATGCCAATCATTACTCTGCCTGACGGCAGCCAACGTCAATTTGCCCACTCTGTTTCCGTCATGGATGTGGCTGCGGACATCGGTCCCGGTCTCGCCAAGGCGTGCATTGCCGGTCGGGTAAACGGTGAACTGGTAGATGCGTGCGAGCTGATCGAAGCCGATGCTGCGCTGGCCATCATCACCGCCAAAGACGAAGAAGGTCTGGACATCCTGCGCCACTCCTGCGCCCACTTGCTGGGTCATGCTATCAAGCAACTCTGGCCCCAGACCAAGATGGCCATCGGTCCTGTCATCGACAACGGCTTCTACTATGACGTTGATCTTGACCGTACACTGACCGATGAAGATCTGGCTGCCCTGGAAGAGCGCATGCTGGCGCTGGTAGCCAAGGATTACGACGTCATCAAGAAGAAAGTCTCCTGGCAAGAAGCGCGCGATGTATTCGAGGCGCGCGGCGAGTCTTACAAAGTCGAAATCCTGGATCAGAACATTGCCCGTGATGACCAGCCAGGTCTCTATCATCACGAAGAGTACATCGACATGTGTCGCGGCCCGCATGTGCCCAACATGCGTCACTGCCACCACTTCAAGTTGCTGAAGATGTCCGGCGCCTACTGGCGTGGCGACTCCAACAACAAGATGCTGCAGCGTATCTACGGTACCGCCTGGGCTGACAAGAAGCAGCTCAAGGCCTATCTGCAGCGCCTGGAAGAGGCCGCCAAGCGCGACCACCGCAAGATCGGCAAGCAGCTCGACCTGTATCACATGCAGGAAGAAGCACCCGGTATGGTGTTCTGGCACAACGATGGCTGGACCATCTTCCGTGAGCTGGAAACCTTTATCCGCGGCAAGCTCAAAGAGTACGACTATCAGGAAGTGAAAGGTCCGTTCATGATGGACCGCGTCCTGTGGGAGCGTTCAGGTCACTGGGAGAAATACGCCCAGGCCATGTTCACTACCCAGTCCGAAAACCGCGAGTACGCCATCAAGCCGATGAACTGCCCGGGTCACGTCCAGATCTTCAACCAGGGTCTGAAGTCCTACCGCGATCTGCCGCTGCGTATGGCCGAGTTTGGTTCCTGCCACCGCAACGAGCCGTCCGGTTCCCTGCACGGTCTGATGCGGGTGCGCGGTTTCACTCAGGATGACGCTCACATCTTCTGTACCGAAGAGCAGATCATGGAAGAGGTCTCCGGCTGTATTCGTATGGTCTATGACGTCTACGGTACCTTTGGCTTCGAGAACATCGTGGTCAAGCTCTCCACTCGTCCCGAGCAGCGTATCGGCTCCGATGAGATGTGGGATCGCGCCGAGAAAGCGCTGGCCGAAGCGCTGGAGCTCAACGGTCTGAAGTACGATCTGCAGCCGGGTGAAGGGGCATTCTACGGTCCCAAGATTGAATTTACCCTGCACGATTGCCTTGATCGTGCGTGGCAATGTGGTACCGTGCAGCTCGACTTTGCCCTGCCTGGTCGTCTGGGTGCCACTTATGTGGGCGAAAACAACGATCGCCATGTACCTGTGATGATCCACCGGGCCATCCTGGGTTCTATCGAGCGCTTCATCGGTATTCTGACTGAAGAGTACGCCGGTCTGTTCCCGACCTGGTTGGCACCGACTCAGGCTGTGGTCATGAATATCACGGACAATCAGGCCGATTATGCGGTGAAAGTAGCCAAAGCATTGAATGATGCGGGCCTTCGCGCAAAAGCGGACTTGAGAAATGAGAAGATTGGCTTTAAAATCCGCGAGCATACTTTGAAGCGAGTACCTTTCATGCTGGTCTGCGGCGATAAAGAAGTTGAAGCCGGTAAGATTGCAGTACGGACTCGTAAAGGGGCTGACCTGGGCACTTATCCTGTTGAAGAGTTCATCGCTCTGTTGACCCAGGAAGTTCAGACCCGCGGACAAAAGAAAGTGGAGGAATAAGCTATAAAAGGCGGAAAAAAACTGGGCAAGCAACCGCAAGCCCGCGCTCACCGGATCAATGAAGAGATCCGTCTGAAAGAAGTTCGTCTGACTGGTCTGGATGGTGAAGCCATTGGCATTACCTCCATTCAGGATGCTCTGAACTTGGCCGCAGAGGCCGGAGTTGATCTGGTAGAGATCAGTCCAAATGCTGAGCCGCCCGTTTGCCGGATCATGGATTACGGCAAATTCCTCTACGAAAAGAGCAAAACAACCAAAGAACAGAAGAAAAAGCAGAAAGTCGTCCAGGTTAAGGAAATCAAATTCCGTCCTGGCACTGACGAAGGCGACTATCAGGTAAAACTACGCAACCTGGTTCGCTTTCTGGAAGACGGGGACAAGGCTAAGGTCACCCTGCGCTTCCGTGGTCGTGAAATGGCCCACCAGGATCTTGGTATCAAGGTTCTGGAGCGCGTCAAGAACGATCTGGAAGAGTTGGCCGTAGTCGAGTCGTTCCCGAAAGTCGAAGGCCGTCAAGCTGTGATGGTCCTCGCACCTAAGAAGAAATCTTAAGGCCCACAAGAAATTGACTCATGGGGCTTGCCCCATGAGTTGGTTCGCCTTGCGATTTTGTTGTCACTCACAATGCGGAGTATGAAATGCCGAAGATGAAAACCAACCGGGGTGCTGCAAAGCGCTTCAAGAAGACTGGCTCGGGTCGCTTCAAGTGCAAGCACAACCACCTGCGTCACATCCTGACCAAGAAGAGCAGCAAGCGTAAGCGTCAGCTGGGGCCGAAATTCATGGTTTCTGCTGCCGACCACAAACGTGTTGTCGCTTGTCTGCCGTACGCATAAGGGGGGATGTGAAAAATGCCAAGAGTTAAACGTGGTGTGACTGCTCGAGCTCGTCACAAGAAAGTAATGAAAGCCGCCAAAGGTTACTACGGCGCCCGTTCCCGTGTTTACCGCGTAGCGGTACAAGCGGTAACCAAAGCTGGTCAGTATGCCTACCGTGACCGTCGCCAGAAAAAGCGTCAGTTCCGTCAGCTGTGGATTGCGCGTATCAACGCTGCAGCCCGTCAGAACGGTCTGTCCTACAGCCGTCTGATCAACGGTCTGAAGAAGGCTTCTATCGAGATCGATCGTAAGATCCTGTCCGATATCGCCGTTCACGACAAAATGGCTTTCACCGCCCTGGTTGAAAAAGCTAAAGCAGCTCTGGTTTAATCCAGTTCTGTTATAAACGCTAAAAGGAGGCTCAGGCCTCCTTTTTTGTGTTTGTCATTCACGGTTTCACATTACTTTTCCCTTTCTCCCATCCATATTCTGTCCACTGTTTTACACGCGCTACAGTTTTCTCCATACAAGGCGATATGTGCGAGATGACCTGTTAAACAAATGGCTTATATGCCAACAAACTAGGTGTTTGTTCTAATATTTCAGGAGTGGCGGTGAGTCGATGAGACTCGCTTGATATAACAAAATGATTTGTAGGGAGAAAAGCCCACCTTAACTATGGTCAGCGAAGGGGCTTTTTTTGTATTATTCCCCTCTTGACCTTATTTAGCCTAAAGGCTCCTGTACCGGGAGTGGTGACGAGGAAGACATGCAACAGCTTGAAGAAGTAGTCGGCCAAGCCAGAGCCGAAATTGAGGGCGTGAGCGATATCGCGACCCTCGACGAAATCCGGGTCAAATATCTGGGTAAAAAGGGCTTTTTTACCGAGCAGATGAAGGGCCTGGGCGCCTTGTCTGCCGAAGAGCGTCCCGCCGCGGGCGCCGTGATCAACCAGGCCAAACAGCAGGTTCAGGATGCGCTGAACGAGCGTCGTGAAGCACTCGAAGTCGCCGTGCTGAACCAGAAGCTGGCTGCCGAGACCATCGACGTCAGCCTGCCGGGCCGCCGCATCGAGAATGGCGGTCTGCACCCGGTAACCCGCACCATCGAGCGCATCGAGCGCCTGTTTGGCGAGATGGGCTTCAAGGTTGCCCGTGGTCCCGAGATTGAAGATGGCTTTCACAACTTCGATGCGCTGAATATTCCGGCTCATCACCCGGCGCGTACCGATCACGATACCTTCTACTTCAATCCTGATCTGATGCTGCGTACCCACACCTCTGGTGTGCAGATCCGCACCATGGAGCATCAGCAGCCGCCGATCCGCATCATTGCACCGGGCCGCGTCTATCGTAACGACTACGACATGACCCACACCCCGATGTTCCATCAGGTTGAAGGCCTGCTGGTTGACGAGCATGCCAGCTTTACCGAGCTGAAGGGCATTCTGCACGACTTCCTGCGCAACTACTTCGAGGAAGACCTGACCATTCGCTTCCGTCCTTCCTACTTCCCGTTCACCGAGCCGAGCGCCGAAGTAGACGTGATGGGCAAGAACGGCAAGTGGCTGGAAGTGCTGGGCTGCGGCATGGTGCACCCGAACGTACTGCGTTCGGTCGGCATCGATCCGGAAAGATACTCCGGCTTTGCCTTCGGCATGGGCGTTGAGCGCCTGACCATGCTGCGTTACGGGGTCAACGACCTGCGTGCCTTCTTCGAAAACGACCTGCGCTTCCTCAAGCAGTTCAAGTAAGGGCGAGAGAACATGAAATTCAGTAAATCCTGGGTGATGGAGTGGGTCCGCACCGAGTTGAGTGACAATGCACTGGCCGAGCAGATCACCATGGCCGGTCTGGAAGTTGACGCCGTGGAAGCGGTGGCTGGCCAGTTCAACAATGTGGTGGTGGGTGAAGTGGTCGAGTGCGCCCAGCATCCGGACGCCGACAAGCTGCGGGTGACCAAGGTCAACGTGGGCGAGGCCGAGCTGCTGGACATCGTCTGCGGTGCGCCGAACTGCCGTCAGGGCCTCAAAGTGTGTGTGGCCAAAGTAGGGGCGACCCTGCCGGGTGATTTCACCATCAAGAAAGCCAAGCTGCGTGGCCAGCCGTCTCACGGCATGCTCTGCTCTTTCAGTGAGCTGGGTATCGACGTTGAAGCCGATGGCATCATCGAGCTGCCGGCAGATGCCCCCATCGGTACCGATATTCGCGACTACCTCAATCTGAACGACGTCTCCATCGACGTGGATCTGACCCCGAACCGTGCCGATTGCCTCGGTATCGCCGGTCTGGCCCGCGAAATTGGCGTGCTCAACAGCGTGGACGTGGTCGAGCCGACCTGGGCACCAGCTGTTGCCACCATCGATGCAACTTTCCCGATCCGGGTTGAAGCAACCGCCGATTGCCCCCGTTATCTGGGGCGCGTTATCAAGGGGCTAAACCTGCAGGCCCAAAGTCCGCTCTGGATGCAAGAGAAGCTGCGCCGTGGCGGCATTCGCTCCATCGACGCCATCGTCGACATCACCAACTACCTGCTGCTGGAATACGGTCAGCCGATGCACGCCTTCGATCTGGCTACCCTGGAAGGGGAACTGGTGGTGCGTCGTGCCCACGCCGATGAGCCGATGACCCTGCTCGATGGCAACGAAGTGAAGCTCAAAGAGACCACCCTGGTGATTGCTGATGCCAAAGGCCCTGCCTGCATGGCCGGGATCTTCGGCGGTAACCGCACCGGTGTATCCGAGACCACCACCGACATCCTGCTGGAGTGCGCCTTCTTCGCGCCGCTCTCCATCACCGGCCATGCTCGTGCTTACGGTCTGCACACCGACTCTTCCCATCGCTTCGAGCGCGGGGTTGATCCGCAGCTGCAAGCCAAGGTGATGGATCGTGCCACCCGTTTGCTGCTGGATATCTGCGGCGGTGAAGCCGGCCCGGTCATCGAGGTCAAATCCGATGCCCATCTGCCGAAAGCGGCACCCATCAAGCTGCGTCGCAGCAAGCTCGACAAAGTGATCGGTATCAGCGTGGCTGATGCTCAGGTGGTCGAGATCCTCACCCGCCTTGGCATGCAAGTCACTGTGGATGCTGACGGTTGGACCGCGCTGGCACCCTCCTGGCGTTTCGATATCGCCATCGAGGAAGATCTCATCGAGGAAGTGGCCCGCATCTACGGCTACAACAACATCCCGAACCTCAAACCCGCCGCCTCTCTGGCGATGGTGGAGCAGGCAGAAGGGCAGGTGACCTTGAAGCGCGTGCGCGACCTGCTGGTTGACCGCGGTTTCCAGGAAGCGATCACCTACAGCTTCGTCGATCCCAAGACCCAGCAAACCCTGTTCCCGCAGAGTGACGCCATCGTACTGCCGAACCCGATCTCGGTCGAGATGTCCGCCATGCGCGTCTCTCTGTTCCCGGGTCTGGTGCAGGCCGTTGTTTACAACCAGAACCGTCAGCAGCCGCGTGTGCGTCTGTTTGAACAGGGTCTGCGTTTCATCAAGGATGAAAGCGCCGAGAATGGCATCCGTCAGGAGCCGATGCTGGCCGGTATCATCACTGGCAACCAGAGCGACGAGCACTGGGACATCAAAACCCGCGCAGCCGACTTCTTTGATTTAAAAGGGGATCTGGAAGCGGTGCTGGACTTGACCGCCGAAGGGGCCACCTTTACCTTCGAGCGCACCGAGCACAGCGCCCTGCACCCGGGCCAGAGCGCAGCCATCCTGCGCAATGGCGAGATCATCGGCCACATCGGCGTGATCCACCCGAGCCTCGAGAAGAAGCTGGGCCTCAAGAGCCGCGCGGTGATGTTTGAGCTGGAGCTGGACAAGCTGACCCCGGCCAAGGTGCCTGTGGCAGCCGAAGTTTCCAAGTTCCCGGCGAACCGTCGCGACATCGCCGTGGTGGTCGATCGTCAGGTTCTGGCAGGTGATGTGCTTGCGGTAATTAAAAAAGTTGGCGGAAATCAGGTAGTTGGAATAAACTTGTTTGACGTATACCAGGGTGCTGGTATGGCAGAGGACAAGAAGAGCCTGGCCATCAGTCTTGTATTGCAAGATACCCAGCGCACCCTGGAGGAGAAAGAGATTGCCGAGACCGTAGACAATGTCGTGCGGGCCCTTGGTGAAGAGTTGAATGCATCCTTGAGGGATTGATCTATGGCGCTTACCAAAGCCGACATTGCAGAGCACCTGTTCACCCAGCTCGGGATGAGCAAGCGTGAAGCCAAAGATATGGTGGAAGCCTTCTTTGAGGAAATCCGACAGGCGCTTGAGCGTGGTGAACAAGTCAAGATTTCAGGCTTCGGTAACTTTGACCTTCGTGAGAAGAATCAGCGTCCCGGACGTAACCCCAAGACGGGCGAGGATATTCCTATCAGCGCCCGCCGCGTGGTGACCTTCCGGCCTGGCCAGAAGCTCAAGGCCAGGGTAGAAAATGTTGAACCCAACGAGTGATAAAAAGCCAGGCAGATGCCTGGCTTTTGTTTTCAGATGACCAAATTCCCCGTTTTTCTTCTGGGTGCCGTACTGGCACTGCCATTGCACGCCAAGCCTTTGCAGACCACAGTGCTGCCGTTGGCGCCGGCGACCCAGGCTTATGTAAATTCACTGAGTCAGCTTTCGCTCTGCTATCCTGCGACGCTTCCTCCACCATACCTGATGGCCGAGGGGGGACTGCTCAAGGATCGTCTCGCCCGGTTGCAGGAGCTGTTCCCGATTCCGCTGGTGCTCAAAGAGTTGCCCGATTGGCAGACATTGCGCAACGGGCTCGCAGAGGGTGACTGCGACATCATTCCCTATGTCGGAACCCGCAAGAAGGCCGTGGAGGGCATGCGGTTAAGTCGTCCGATGATGGAGACCGATGCAGCCATCCTCTACAAGGGAGAAAATCTCAAACAGGCCCGCTTTCTGGTCTACTCGGTGGCAGACTCTGCCCGCCTGCTGCACGAGCTCTATCCCCAGGCACGCATTATTTCCCTAAAAAGCGGAGAGAAGGTCTACGACGCGCTGCAGAGTGGCAAGGGTGATGCCTATCTGGGGGACTATCTGCAACTGCGCTATCTGATGCGCGAGTTTCCGGCCGATGGTTTGCGTCTGCGCCGCCTGTTTGGTGAGGATCGGATCATCAGCTATCGCCTGATGATGCGTGATCAGCCTGAGTTGGCCAATCTGGTGGACACCCTGATCCGTCATATGCCGGCCGGTACTATCTATACCGATCTGGCTCGCTATCTCGATCAGGGGTCGCTTTACGTCAACCAACCCCACTTCAGCGATACCGAGCAGGCCTGGTTATCCGGCCGCGGTCGTACCATTCGCCTGGTGGTCAATCCCGAGTTGATGCCCTATAGCGGCGTCAATGATCTGGGGGAGGCGAAAGGGTGGAGCGCGGATGTGCTGCGCTGGGTCACCCAGGAGACCGGCCTGAAATACAAGCTGGTGCCTGCCGCCAGCAAGGCTGAGGCCGTAGAAAAGCTGCGCCGTGGTGAGGCGGATATGATGGCCGGCTTGCCGGAATCCCCGGCATTGACGGATCAGTTCATTTTCAGTCGGACGATCTCCACCAACCGGTTTGCCTTGATCAGCAAGCGCAAGCTGGCTGCCGATCGCATCACCCAACTCAAGCGGCAGCGTATGCTGGTGCCGGAGTCCCTCTACGATCCCTCCTTGCTCGCCCTGCTCGGTGATCAGGAGTGGGTTCGCACCGATGGCCTCGAGCAGGGGCTTGCCGCGATCAAACAGGGCAAGGCTGACGCCATGCTGAGCGAGCTATATCAGCTGCAATATCCCCAGCGTACCAACTTGCTGGAAGGGCTCGATATCGAGGAGCTGGAAGATCGCTTCAGTCTTGGCTTTGCCATCAACAAGAGTCAGACCGAACTGGCCGGGGTGATGGATCGCAACCTGATGGCACTGACCAGCACCCAGATCGACGAACTTAACCAGCGCTGGCGCCGCTTGCTCGTCGTGCAGCAGCCCGGCGTGAGCTACGCCGCCTGGTTTGGCTCCATCGCCATGGCACTGCTGATCAGCAGCATTGTCATCGGCGGGATCTGGCGTTCCCGCCAGCAACTGGCACGGGAGGTGGCCCAGCGTCACGCCGCCGAGAAGGCGCTGGCCATCGAGAGCGAGCTGCGGGAAACCATGTTTCAGGCGTTGCCGGTGCCCGTCTATCTGCGCAATAGCCAGGGCAAGGTGATCAAATCCAATAAACAGGGGCGACGTCTGGCCCTGCGCTATTCGCAGCAGTTGATGCTGCCGCCGGTGCAGCCTCAGAAGAGTGAAGGGGAGTTGGTGCTGGGGGATCAGGTCTTCGCCTATGCCCAACATCCGCTGCGACTGGACAAGCAGGCACCTGCCACCGATCTTATCGCCCTGTCGGATATCAGTGTGCTGCGTGAGCAGGCCCGTTTCCTGCGTCAGGCAGAGCGCCGCCTGCGCGCCCTGACCAATACCGTTCCCGGTGTGGTGCTGCAGTTTATGTTCGAGCGGGGACGGGTAGGGGGGATCGAGTTTATCAGCCGGGGTTGTTACGAGCTGCTGGGGCTGGCGAGTCAGCAGATCCGTCGTGAGCCCAAACGGGTGCTCATTATGCTGGAGCGTGAGGATCGCCGCCGGGTAAGCCGTGAGATGTTCGCCATGTTGCAGGCTGGCAAACCCTTCGCGTTCACCATGCGCTATCACCATCCGACCAAGGGTGTGCGCTGGTTGCAGCTCTATGGCCGTGGCCGCAGTCAAACACAGGGTTGGCGAATTTATGCGGTGATGCAGGATGCCACTGCCAGGGTCGAGCAGGATCAGGCACTGCAGCACTCCCATGAGCAGGCGCAACAGGCAGTTCTGGCCAAGGGGCGTTTTCTAGCCGCCATCAGCCACGAGATCCGCACGCCGATGAACGCCATGCTCGGCTTGCTGGAGTGGCTGGCCAGCACTCCTTTGTCGAAAGAGCAAGACTCTGCGCTGGCGCGGGTGCGTCAGGCGGGAGATGAGCTGCTCGGCCTGCTCAACGATGTGCTCGACTTTAGCCGCAACGAGAACAGCAAACTCTCCCTCTCGCCCCAGCCCACCGATTTTGCCGAGCTGTGCGAGCACGTGGCGGCAGTGCACTGGACCAAGGCGCGGGCCAAGGGGCTGCAACTGCGCCTTAAGTTGGATCCGGCTCTGCCAGCCCTGCAGACCCTCGACCCTCACCGGGTACGGCAAGTGCTCCACAACCTGCTCTCCAATGCCATCAAGTTCAGCCTGCGTGGGGAAGTGGTGCTCTGGGCCGAGGTGGTCGCATCGACCTTGCGCTTCGGTGTGGATGATCAGGGGCCGGGGATCACCGCCAAGATGCGCACCACGCTCTTTATGCCGTTCGAGCAGTTTGCCGTTGAAGGGCAACTGCGGGCGCCGGGCACAGGTCTTGGTCTGGCGATCTGCAAGCAGTTGATCGAGCAGATGGGGGGGCTTATCGATGTCGAGGGACGCGTCGGAGGCGGTAGCCGCTTCTATTGCGAGTTGCCCCTGAAGCGGGTGCAGCAGGCGCCGGACTGGCAGCCCAATGTGCGGCAGCTGGCACTCTCTTTACCCCACGATGAGACGCAAGCACTGTCGCCCTGGCTCAGTCGATTGGGGATCGCCACCGTCAGCAACGCCGTTGATACGCTGCAAGCGGAGGTGGACGAGAAGGGGCTCTACTATTGGGCCTGGCAAGGGGAGTCCTGGGTGCCCGGGACCATCATCACCCTGCTGCAGCCACGGCTGACCCCGGATCAACCGGTCGCAGGCACCCAGCCCGGGCTCGGCATGCGGGTACTGCTGGTTGAAGATCACGATGTCAATCGCGAGCTGATCAGCCTGCAACTGGGCCAACTGGGTGCCAGCGTTATCACTGCCGCCAACGGGCAGCTGGCGCTGGAGATGCTGGCGCAGCAGGAGGTGGATTTTGTGCTGACCGATCTGCAGATGCCGGTGATGAACGGAGCCGAGCTGTGCAGGCAATTGCGCCAATCCGCCCGTTGGGCCCGTCTGCCGGTCTATGTGATCACCGCAGATCTCAGTGATCAGGCGGCAAGGGAACTGCAATCCTGCGGTTGCGATGGCCATCTGGACAAGCCGGTCGCCCTCAAGGAGCTGGCGACCTTGCTGCGCCATATTGCCAAAGAGGGGAGCAATGTTGTCGCCCCGACACCGGTTGCCTCGCTGCTGACCGATGAACTGGCCGCCCTTTATCTCAAGGCTACCTGTGATGATTTGGCCGAACTTGAGCGCTGCAGCACAGAAGAAGATGAAGTTGGCGTGAATGCTGCTTTACACAAGTTGAAGGGGGCCGCCAGAATGGTAGGGGCGACTGCGTTGGTGGCAGTCATTGAAGAGTGGCAACAGGCGCCCCATCCGATGCTGCAAGCCAGATTGAACCGGGCACTGGATGAGTTCAGCCAGCAGTTTTCAAAGAGGGCTCAAGATGATCATCACTGATGAAGAATTACTGGCGTTGCTCGATTCGGAAGAGCATGAGGCGGCAGGATTTTGCCCCATTGTGCTCTATGCCCTCGATAGCACCGCCCATGAGTTGGCCAGCACCATGACATTGCCCTCCTATGTCACGCTGCACCGTACCCGACCGGATGCCTGCTGGCAGTGGGAAGGGTTGTTTGCAGCAGGTGCCATTGCCCTTTACGACCCTGCCGCTCATCAGCAGGCGGACTACTTCCCCCAGTTGCAGCAGCATGAGGGAATTTACGCTATCGGCGAGGATTGGCTGGGGGGGCTTGCCGCCAGTTACCGTAACTGGTGCAACTGGCTGGCCGCTAACAAGGTGTTGCTGCTCGAGGATCACCCGTTTCAGGGGATGCAACTGCAACAGACCATCGCCGGGTTGGGGCTCTCCTGTCAGTGGGTACAGGATGAATCGGCCTGCCTTGCGGCATTGTCGGCGGGCGACATCAGCCTGCTGGTCTGCGATCTCAGTCTGGTGGAGCAAGATGCCATCAGTCTGCTGATGAACCAGCCCCAGTTGCAGGAGGCCGGGCTGCCCATCGTGCTGCTTTCGGCCCATGAGCAGACGCTGATCGACGGTGCCCGCCGCCTGCTGCACGATGCCGGTTTCAATATTCTGGCGGCGCTGGCCAAGCCGCTTGATTGCGACGAGCTGCTCAGGTTGCTGCGTCGACTCTATCTGGGCCCGCTGCGTCAGCAGCGCTTGAGCGGCCAGCGCCGCTCCATCCGCCGGTGGCAGGGGGAGGTCCAGGGTCAGCTTGGGCTGCTCTCCAGTCCCGCGACCCCTCATCCGGTCTGGCTGGCGGTAACGGGTTTACCCAGCCGCTGGGAGGCGCTCAAGGATTGGCTGACGGAGCAGTCGCGTACCCCAGCCGAACTGACCCTACTGATCCACCGTCGTGACCACCTGCTCGGCAATGCCGATCGCTTTGCGCTGGTGCTGCAAGCCAGTCTGGCGGGGAGCAAGCTGGCGCTGCTGCTCGATAACAGCCAGCATCTGCCATTCGATCTGCTGGAGCGTTTGCCGCTGCAAGCCTTGCTGCTGGGGCAGGGGATCTTGCCGGAGATGGAGTCCTTGACCGGTGACTCCCTGCTGGGACGCTTTATGGCCAGGGTTCGGGAGCTGGGGATCGCCGTCTATCTGGATGATCCTTACAACCTGCTCGACGTCGAGGTGTGGCGAGAGCGCGGTATGACGGGGCGCTGGTAAGCCATGCCGCGCTACCTCTGCTGGCCCATGCACCGGGAGCGCCTTGGCAAAGGACTGGAGGGCTGGCCCCATCCGGTTTCCCGAGCTGCGCTGCCACTGGCGATGCAGGTCTCCGGGGTGCCTTGCCTGCTGCGCGAGCTGCATGGGGTGGCGCCTGCCCGCATGCTGGCCGCTTACGATGCATTGAGTGAAGAGAGCATCTATCTGCGCTTTATGCGCCCGAAACGGACGCCGCCACCGGAACAGGTAGCCCAATTTCTCAATTACCATCCTGAACAACAGATTTCGCTGTTGCTGACCGATCTGGCTGGTGAGCCGCTGGCTCAGGCGCAATCAATCCGCCGCCGCCTTCATCCCGATCGGGCAGAGTTCTCCTGCATCGTGGCGGATCACTTCCAGCACAAGGGCGCGGGGAGGCGCATTCTGCTGGCGCTGGCACTGCTGGCCAGGGCGGACGGGATCCGGGAGTGGACGGCGGAAGTGCTGGCCCAGAACCGCCCGATGCTGACCCTGCTCAAGCGCCTTGGTTTGCCGCTGACCCTGGTGACCGGGCGGGAGATGGTCTTTGTCAGGCTGGATCTGTCGGTACTGGATGCCTGCTTGCCCGTGCCGCCAGCGGTGCCGCTTAAGACCAAGGGCGAATAGTGACACTTTTTTCCCTGTGCTAAGGTCACATTTATTGTGCGGGGATAGACGGAGCAGCTTATGGCGCAGTCATACAAACATATCGTGATCCTGACCGGCGCGGGGATCTCTGCCGAATCCGGCATCAAGACTTTTCGTGCCTGCGACGGTTTGTGGGAAGAGCACAAGGTCGAGGATGTGGCGACCCCCGAGGGGTATGCCCGGGATCCCGAACTGGTGCTGCGCTTTTACAACTCCCGCCGCAAACAGCTGCAACAGCCCCAGGTTCACCCCAATCCGGCCCACTATGCGCTGGCCCGCCTCGAGCGACTGCTGCCCGGTTCGGTGACTCTGGTCACCCAGAACATCGACAATCTGCACGAGAGCGCTGGCAGCAAGAACCTTATCCATATGCATGGGGAGCTGCTCAAGGTCCGCTGCCCCGAGTCCGGTCAGGTGATCGAGTGGCGCGGGGATCTCCATCAGGACGAGCTCTGCTCCTGCTGCCAGTTCCCCCAGCCGATGCGCCCCCACGTGGTCTGGTTTGGTGAGATGCCGCTCGGGCTGGATCGCATCTACAGCGCGCTTGCCCAGTGCGATCTCTTTATCTCCATCGGCACCTCTGGCGCCGTCTATCCGGCCGCCGGGTTTGTCCATGAGGCGGGCCTCAACGGGGCACACACCATCGAGCTCAATCTCGAACCGAGCGAGGTAGGTAGCCAGTTTGACGAAAAGCGCTATGGCCCAGCCTCCCTGCTGGTGCCCGCCTATGTCGATGAGTTGCTGGAGGCGTGCGGCATTCATCAACCGAGGCAAGTCGAGGGGCACAACTGGATGGAGATGCGCGGTCCCTGAGCTACTGTGCGACGGGACAGTTGCAATGGTTCGGTGAAATCGCCACACTGGCAACCATTTAAAAAATGGGACGCAGTTGGCGCAAATTACCATGACCGCAGTCAAGCAATGGATCGCTTTTTTTCTCCTGATGCTGGCCAGTGCCAGTGCATCGGCCTCCATCCCCCTGATGACCATGGTACTGCCAGATGGCCAGCAGGTGACCCTCGATGAGGCGGCCCTCTCCGCCTTGCCACAGACCGAATTCACCACCACTACTCCCTGGACCCAGGGCGCCCATCACTATCGCGGGCCGACCCTGTCAGCCGTACTGGCGGCGCAAGGGATCCCGGATGCTAGCAAGATCGCCGTATCGGCCCTCAACGGTTATCAGCAGGTGGTGGATCTGGCACTGTTCGACGGCGTGCCGCTGACCCTGGTGCGTCAGGAGGACGGCAAACCGCTGACCCGGCGCAACAAGGGGCCGCTTTGGCTGCTCATCCCGTTCACCACCTATCCCAAGCTGGACGTCCCTGCCATTCACAACTGCATGGTGTGGCAGGTGACCCGCATCGAGATCGTCGATTGATGGGGCTATCCCGCCAAAATCTGCTGTTGGTTGCGGTATCGCTGCTGTTTCTGCTCTCGTCGGGCAGCAGCCTCTATCTGCAGTATCGGCAGGAGCAGCTGGTCGATACCTTCTACCGCAATGTCCACTGGAACATCAGCCAGGTGATGCTCGAATCCCAGCGTTTCCTCTACGACCTGCAGCTCTATCGGGCTGGCAGACAGTCGATGGAGACCCTGAGCCTCGATTACGATCTGCTGTGGAACCGGCTCGACATCTTCCTCATCAGCAGTGAAACCGCCGAGATGCGCCAGCGGCACGGGCTCGGCAAAGTGCTGGCCACCCTGTTCGAGCAGATCAAGCAGCTGGAACCCCAGATGGAGGCCGGTGCGCTGCGCGAGGGGGCTGAGCTTGCCCGCTTGCAGGAGGCGATCGCCAACCAGACCCGTCTCATCGAACAGATAGGGGATCAGATCCTCTCCGGCCAGGAGCGGGAGCATTCGGTCAGCCAGATCCGCAACAGCCTGTTCTGGCTGCAGATATGGCAACTGATCCTGTTGCTGACTGGCGGCGCTCTGGTCGCTGCCCTTATTCGCGCCAATCTGGCGAACCGTCGGCTTGCCCTGCTCGATCCCCTGACCCAGCTTGGCAACCGCCGTGCCCTGCAGGAGCAGCTCTCTCGCGCTCTGCATGCCGATGATGTGAGCGCCCTGGTGGTGCTCGATCTCAAGCGCTTCAAGCAGGTCAATGATCTGCTGGGTTATCAGGTCGGTGATCGGCTGTTGCAGATGGTGGCCAACAAGCTGCAGCAGGCCCATGGTAGCCACGCTTACCGGCTCGGCGGTGACGAATTTGCCGTGGTGCTGACCAAGGCGAATGATGCGCTGGAAACCGCCATTCATGAGCTGGTGGATCTGCTCCATTTCGAGTTCGTGACCCGGGAGTGCAGCTTCGATCTGGCCTGTCGGCTCGGGGTCGCCAAGGCGCAGCAACAGGATGCCGCCCGGCTGCTGGATCAGGCCATCCTGGCCCTCAACCAGGCCAAGCGTAGCCAGGAGGGGGCGATCAGCTGGTTTGAGCCAGCCATGCTGCAGCAGTTGCAGTTGAGTCAGCAGCAGCTTCATCAGCTGCGAGAGTGGCTGGCGGGGCGCGAGCCTGCACCGCTGCAAGCGGCATTGCAGGAGCTGACGGACGGACAGGGCAACGAGATGTGGCAATTGGCGCTTGAGTGGCGTGAGCAGGGAGTCCCATGCCATATGCGCTGGCTGCAGGAGTGCGGGGTGCTGGGGCCCGTGTTGGCCCGTGTGCTGCAAGCGCACGAGGCGCAGTATGCCGATGGTCGGGCACTGCTGGTCCCGCTCGACAATCAGGCCCAGCAGACCCATCTACTGGCCTATTTGCCGGAGGCTTCCCGTACGCCGCTAGTGTTGCTGGTACCGACGCTGCAGCCGGATGGTGCCTTGCTGGCGGGATTGCGGCAGCAGGGTTGCACTCTGGCGCTCAGAGAGATTGGCAGCACCACCTCGGCGCAGCTGGCTGCCGGCTGGCCAGTCCGCTACTGGCTGCCGCAGGGTGATGAAGATGGCGAGTTGCTGCAACCGCTGGCCAGACGATTGGGGCTGGTGCCACTGCAAGTGCTGGCGGTCAGGGAGACCCGGTCGCTGGCCTGAGGGCAAAAAGCGGTATTGCACTGGCAAGAGACAAAATGAAACAAGGCGACCTCGAGGTCGCCTTGTTTCATTTATTGCCCCTGAACGTCAGGTGCGAGGGGCGCAGGATTGCCTGATCACCAGGTCCGGGTCGACGGTGATCAGGTGATTCTCCACCGCTTCGCCGTTGATCCGCGCCAGCAGGCGGGTGACGGCGAGGCGCCCCAGCTCCTCTTTGGGCTGGTTGACGGTGGTGAGTGGCGGCGACATAAATTCGGCCAGCGCCACATTGTCATAGCCGACGATGGAGATATCCCGCGGGATCACCAGCCCCGCCTGATGGGCGGCACTGATGGCTCCCATCGCCATCATGTCGTTGCAGACGAAGAGGGCGGTGGGGCGCTCGGGCAATGCCAGCAGACGAGTCATCGCCTGATGGCCGCTGGCGCAGTCAAAATCACCCTCCTGGATCCACTCCTGATTGACGATGAGACCCGCCTCCTGCAACGCCTGTTCAAAGCCAGCTTGGCGCTGGTTGGCGGGGGCGCGGCTATGGGGGCCTGTGATGCAGCCGATGGCGGTATGGCCCCGCTCAATCAGATGGCGGGTTGCGAGATAACCGCCGTGGAAGGAGTTGTCGGCGATCAGATCCACATCCTCACTGACCAGCCCCCAATCCATCACCACCACCGGCAGGCTCTTGAGCCAGTCGAGCTGATTGAACACCTCTTGCTGTCCTTCGCTACACATGATGAGCAGGCCATCGACCCGCTTGCGCAGCATCATCTTGAGGTAGGAGAGAGCGGTTTCCGCCTGACCTTCGGTGTTGCCCAGCATCAGGTTGTAGCCCTGCTCGAAGCAGTAACGCTCCACCCCGCGCACCACCTCGGCAAAGAAGGGGTTGCTGGAGGTAGTGACCAGCATGCCGATACTGTTGGTCTCCTTCACCTTAAGGCTGCGGGCCACCAGACTCGGGGCATAGTTGAGCTCGCGCATGGCCGCAAAGACCCGTTCGCGGGTCTCCTCGGCCACGAAACGGGTCTCGTTAATGACGTGGGATACGGTGGTGGTGGAGACCTGGGCCCTCGCCGCCACCTCCTTGATATTGGCCATCAGTGCCCCTGTGCAGTCTGCTCAAGCAGGAAGGTGTCGACCTCCTGCTTGCTCGGGATGGAGCTCTGGGCGCCGAACCGGGTGACGGAGAGTGCCGCCGCCCCGTGGGCAAAGCGCACCGCGCTGTGGAAATCGGCACCCGCCAGTTCCGCCGCCAGCAGGGCGCCGTTGAAGGTATCGCCTGCGGCTGTGGTATCCACCGCCTTGACCCGAAAGCCCGGTATCAGCTGTTGCTGCTGGGCGTTGCTGCAATAGACCCCCTGCGACCCCAGGGTGATCATCACGTCCGCAATGCCCATCTGGTGGAAGCGGGCGGCCGCCTCGCGGGCACTCGCTTCGTCGGTGACTTTGACGCCGGTCAACAGCTCCGCTTCGGTCTGGTTGGGGGTGATAAGGTCGACCAGTGCCAGCAGCTCGCTCGAGAGCGGACGGGCAGGGGCGGGGTTGAGCACCACCCGGGTGCCGTGGGCGCGAGCCAGCCGTGCAGCTTCATGGACGCTCTCGAGCGGCACTTCCAGCTGCAACAGCAGGGTGTGGGCGTCGGCGAGCATTGCTTCGTGGTTTTTCACCACGGCAGGGGTGATGGCACCGTTCGCCTCGGCGGAGATGCCGATGCTGTTCTCCCCCTCATCGCTCACATAAATGATGGCGATGCCGGTCGGGAGCTTGGGATCGAGTTCGACGGCGCTGACGTCGATGCCATCTTTGGCAAAGCCGCTCTTCATCTGGTGGCCGATGGCGTCATCACCGATGCGGGCGATAAAGGAGACGGGGGCGCCAAGGCGGGCGGCAGCAACCGCCTGATTGGCCCCCTTGCCACCCGGGACAACCTGATAGCTGTGGCCGGTCAGGGTTTCACCAGGGCGAGGAAAGTGGGGAACGCGCAGCACATGGTCTGCATTGACACTGCCCAGAACGACGAGACGATTCATGTTGACTACTCCTGATGCATCTTGGCTTGAACACTGTGATGGAGTGAGCTCAAGCCGGGAGGCACCTGAACGAGAGGGAAAAGGGGAGGCGAACCTCCCCTCGAGAACTTACTTGCTGACCACTTGCAGCGGTACCGGAATGGATTTCTCTACCGGTTGACCTTTCAGCACCTTGTCGGCAGTCTCGACGCCGATGGCACCGATCAGGGCGGGTTGCTGGGCCACGGTGGCGGCCAGTTTACCCTTGGCAACGGCGGCTTTGCCATCGTCAGTACCGTCGAAGCCGACGATCATCACCTCTTTACCGGCAGCCTGCACGGCGCGGATGGCACCCAGCGCCATCTCGTCGTTCTGGGCAAAGACTGCTTGAACGGTCGGGTGGGCCGCCAGCAGGTTTTCCATGACGTTCAGACCCTTGGTGCGGTCAAAGTCGGCAGGCTGGGAAGCCAGCACCTGCAGCTTGTTGGCTGCCACGGCCAGGGCAAAGCCTTCACCACGGTCGCGGGCGGCGGAGGTACCGGCAATCCCTTCCAGCTGAATGACCTTGGCGCCGGTACCCAGTTTTTCGGTGATGAAGTCACCGGCCAGCTTGCCGCCTGCCACGTTGTCGGAGGCGATATGGGCCTTGACCTCACCCTGCGCAGCACCGCGGTCCAGAGTCAGTACCGGGATGTTGGCGCGATTGGCCAGACGAATGGCGTTGCCGACCGCTTCGGAGTCGGTGGGGTTGATCAGGATGGCGCCGACTTTGCGCACGGTGAGATCTTCCATGTTGGAGAGCTCTTTGGCCGGGTCATTCTGGGAGTCCAGTACCACCAGCTCGTAGCCAAGCTCTTTGGCTTTGGCTTCGGCACCCTCTTTCATGGTGACGAAGAAGGGGTTGTTGAGGGTGGAGACCACCATGGCCAGGGTTTGATCGGCGGCATGGGCGGTGCCCAGCACGGACATGATGGCGGCAGCGAGCAGGGTATTGAGCTTTTTCATCATTTCATTCCTTGTGTGTGGCTTGTCTTATCAACGATTGCTTTTGTTATCGATCATCACGGCAAGCAAGATCACGCTGGCCTTGGCGATCATCTGGTAATAGGAGGATACGTCGAGCAGGTTGAGGGCGTTGTTCAGGAAGCCGATGATCAAGGCACCGATCAGGGTCCCCATGATGCGGCCCTTGCCGCCCATCAGGCTGGTACCACCCAGCACCACGGCGGCGATGGCATCCAGCTCGTAACCCATGCCCGCTGTCGGCTGGGCAGAGGAGAGGCGAGAGGTAACGATAAGCCCTGCCAGCGCCGAGAGCGCGCCGCACAGACCATACACCGCCAGCTTCACCCGATCCACATTGATACCGGAGAGGCGGGTGGCGGACTCGTTGCCGCCCAGCGCGTAGATATAGCGACCGAGGCGGGTATGGTTGAGCATGAACCAGGCGAGCAGGAAGACGATGGCCATCAGCCAGATGGGCACCGGCAGACCGAACAGGTAACCGGTACCGAGCCAGGCAAAGTGATCGGCGCCGTCACTGAAACCGGTGGAGATGGGACGCCCCTCGGTATAGACCATGGTGATACCGCGCAGGGCAGTCATGGTGACCAGGGTAGCGATAAATGCCTGCACCTTGCCCTTGGCAATGATGAGGCCGCTGACGCCGCCCAGCAGGGCACCGGCACCCAGAGTGAGGGGCACCACCAGCCAGATCGGCAGCTCCATGGCGACCATGGTGGCCGCCAGCGCACCGCACAGGGCCAGTACCGAGCCGACTGACAGATCGATACCGGCGGTAAGGATAACCAGCGTCATGCCGACCGCCATGATGGCGTTGACCGAGGTCTGGCGCAGGATGTTGAGCAGGTTGTCGGCGGTGAAGAAGTTGGGGCTCAGAAAGGAGACCACACCAATCAGGACCAGCAGCGCGACCAGGGATTTGTTCTCGATCCACCACGCCTTGCTCATGACGCCACGGCGGGAAAGGGTTTGGGTTGTCATTGGGATGCCTCTTGCTCTGCTTGCCACTGTTTACCGACTGCCGCCGCCATCAGCTTCTCCTGATTGGCATCGCGGGTGTTGAACTCTGCGCTGATGCGCCCTTCGTGCATCACCATGATGCGATCACTCATGCCGAGCACTTCCGGCATCTCGGAGGAGACCAGGATGATGCTCATCCCCTCCTTCTTGAACTGGTTGATCAGCTGATAGATCTCCTTCTTCGCCCCCACGTCGACGCCGCGGGTCGGCTCGTCGAGGATCAGCACCTTGGGCCGGGTCAGCAGCCCCTTGGCTATGGCCACCTTCTGCTGGTTGCCGCCGGAGAGCAGTTTTATCAGCTGATCCTGACTCGGGGTCTTGATGTTGAACAGGCGCACATAGTCGCTCACCGCCTGCCGTTCGGCCTTGCCATCGATCTTGCCGTTGCTGATGAACTCGTCGAGGGCGCACAGACTCATGTTTTCGCGCACCGACAGCTCCAGCACCAGCCCATCGCCCTTGCGATCTTCAGAGATATAGGCGATGCCTGCGGCCAGCCCATCAGCCGGGCTTTTGGGCACCAGAGCATGACCGTCCACTGCCACTTCACCGGCGCTGATGGGGCTGGCGCCGTAGATCAGCTTCATCAGTTCGGTACGGCCGGAGCCCATCAGGCCGCTAAAGCCCAGAATTTCCCCCTGACGCAGGGAGAAACTCACCCCGCGCACGCCGGGACCGGCCAGATCTTTCACCTGCAGGCTGACGGGGCCAAGCTCGCGCTCAAGACGCGGATACTGCTCTTCCAGCCGGCGGCCCACCATCATCTCGATGATCTTGTCTTCATCCAGATCGCTCACCGCCTTCTCGCCAATCCACTTGCCATCGCGCAGCACAGTGACCCGATCGCAGATCTCGAAGATCTCTTTGAGGCGGTGTGAGATATAGACGATGCCGCAGCCTTGTTCGCGCAGCTCACGGATAACCTTGAACAGCTGCTCGGTCTCGGTATCGGTCAGCGCATCGGTGGGTTCATCCATGATGATGACGCTGGCATCGAACGACAGCGCCTTGGCGATCTCTACCATCTGCTGTTCGCCGATGGAGAGATCCCCGAGTCGGGTATCCGGCCCATGCTTGACACCAAGTCGCGCCAGCAGGCCGCTTGCCCGCTCGCGCAGTTGTTGGTGGTCGATGCTGCCAAAACGGGTGCGCGGTTCGCGACCGAGGAAGATGTTGGCGGCAATCGACAGCTCCGGCAGCAGGTTCAGCTCCTGGTGGATGATGCTGATCCCCTGATCCTGAGAGTCGCGGGGGCCCTTGAAGTGGACCGACTGACCGCGGTAGCTGACGCTGCCCGTATCGGCCTGATAGATACCGGTCAGCACCTTCATCAGGGTGGATTTGCCGGCGCCATTTTCACCGAGCAGGGCCATCACCTGGCCCGGATAGACCCGCAGACCCGCTTCGTCGAGGGCACGCACACCGGGGAAGGTCTTGACGATCCCGGTCAGCTCCAGAATGGGGGAGAGGGGGGAGGTTGTGCTCATTTGCAGCTTCCTTGAAGAGGCCTTCTTTGAAGAATGTCAGAACGCCACACCGGCGCAGAGGATCAGGTTGGCGTAGGGAGTCACCTCGCCGCTGCGCACGATCGCCTTGCTCTGGCGGGAGCGGGTTTTGAACTCCTCATGCAGGCAGTATTCGATGGCGATGGGCTTGCCCTGGGCGGCTGCGTGGGCCTCAAGCTGATCGACCAGCGCCTGATGGGCGGCGGGGCTGATCTGCTTGATCTCGCCTGCCATGATCACCTTCTCCACCACCAGATCGGTGAGCAGGGCGGTCAGTACGGTTGCAAGGCTGGGGGTCCCCGCCATCAGCGCCAGATCGATCCGCTCCGGCCCTGCCGGAATGGGTAAGCCTGCATCGCAGACGGTGATCTCGTCGGTGTGGCCCATCTGTGCCACCAGAGCACTCAGGGGAGCATTGAGCAGTACGCCTCGTTTCATACAGCACCTCATCAGGCCTTGGCCCGTCAATCTGTGAACCGCTAGGCAACCGGTTACGCAACCGGTTGCGTCATGGCGCAAAGATAGGCTTTTTACCGGGGAAGGGCCACGGCAAAACCACGGAAATGTGAAAACGATCTCAAAGGCGGGAGAAGAAGTGCAAGGGAGGAGGCAGGAAGGGTGTCAGCAGAGCCCTGGCACCCTTGTTATTCATCGAGCTATTGATTTTATGGTTAGTTGGCCAGTGCCTTGGCGACCGCCGAACGGCTCAGCATGCGCTGATAATGATCGGCAACCTTGGGGAATTCACTGATCTCGACCCCATCGCTTTTCAGCCAGCCCGCGACCACGAACAGATAAATGTCTGCCACGCTGAACTGCTCGCCCAGCACCCAGGGGCCTGCCAGATAGTGCTGCTCAATCTGGGCAAAGCCATCGCGCATATTGCTGGCGACTTTCTGCTGCATGGCGGCAATGGCCTGCTCGTCATCCGCCCAGCGGCTGCCACGGCGACCGTGGGCGTGGGAGACATGCACGGTGGAGGCGAGGAAGCTGTTGACCTCCTGCATGCGGGCCAGCAGGAACGGGTTGTCCAGCGGCGCCAGCTTGGCTGCGGGGAAGCGCTGCGCCACATAGAGCAGCAGGGCCGGGGTCTCGGTCAGGGTGCCCTGATCGGTGACAAGGGCTGGCACTCGCCCTTTGGGGTTGATGGCAAGATACGCGGGGTCACGCTGCTCCCCTGCGGCGAGGTTGACGAGACGGGGTTGGAACGGGGCATTCGCTTCCAGCAGGGCAATCTGCACGGCCATGGCACAGGTGCCGGGAGCGAAATAGAGGGTCAGATCGGACATGAATACTCCTGATTGGCTCAGGCCACCCGCGATATCGGCGAAAGATTGTTTCGCGTAGCACCACGGGCAGTCATGAAAAAAGAGAGGGGGCAACGTTTGCCCCCCAACCAATCTACACCCCTAAGGGACGATGAAAAAGTGCAGAATTAATCGGCTTTGGCCAACTTGCCTTTTTTCGGCCAAAACTTCGAACCAGATAGTGCTGAGTTTTATTGGAAAAGACTGAGGGACGCTGTGGATTCATAAGTTAGCCACCAACTCGCTTTTCCATCCACTCTACGGCTTCATTGATGTCAGCAATTACCAGACATGGATAGTCGTTTGCCAATTGGAGATGCTTTTGCTGAAGCAGTGACCTTAGAGGTTTTTCCGTCATGAAGGCACTACAGTAACCAACTGCGGCTGCCGCATGTTGAAAGTCGTAGAAATCATTCGCTTCCAATTTTCTTCTTTTGTCCCAGCGAACTGCTGCATGGCATAGGGCAGAAACATGAAGACTCGGCAATCTCAGTGCCACGGACTTCTCTTTCACTAAGTTTCCGAAGACTGTGTGCCATTTCTGTTCACGCTCAAGTATTTCATGAACCGAGCACGAAGGCGAAACGCCCGATACTCTTTTGTATTCATTTTCCAACCACATGCGTGGTACATGCATGAACAGACTTAATGCACCGCGGATTTCATTAAGGTATAGCTGTTTAAAGTTCTTCACCTCATTTTGGTGATTTTGATTTAGCTCATTCAGCTTGTCAGCCATTTCACCAAACTTCTCGGGTGGAAAGAAGGTGTCGTCCTCGAGATAGGAAAGTACTTCAACTAATGGAATATTCCACATATGGTCAAAAAATGACTTTTGAATGACGAGTTCTTCTACCGGAGGAAAAACTGTCTCAGAAGGGTGCACTACGCCTAACACATAACTGAGTTTCGACCATATGAGGTCTTTGGGCTCATGATATTGAGCTCCGTTGGGTGTCAGCATGGTAATGACACTAATCAGCTCTTGTGCAACCCGTTGTTCGTATGGGGCGATTGTTATGCCATGGCTGAATTCATCAATTAGCTCTGCAGTCGCTTGCCGAGTTGTTAGATCTTGCTGTTTAAGCAACTCCAAAAACACGGATTCACTAATCGGGCAGAGAATTTTGCCGCTCGTTACAGCGCTTCTTATCGTGCCGAGCAGCCTATAGGCAGCCTGAATATTAGACCGCCCCATGTGTGCATCACGAAGTAGCACCCAAAAGCGTTGATCGAGATATATCTTCTCCATGTCTTGGATTGACTCAGCAAGCCCCAATGTTTTTGCTTTGACATATTGTTCTATAGAAATCTCAGGATGTTGCCTGTGAAACTCGAGTGAATGCATGGGATTACCTAGGAGATTAATGTCTTAATGTGCAGAGAACCGGCAAGCAGTGTCGGCTTGAATGCAATGTTATGTTCGATTTAGGTCAATTAGTGCCTGTTTTAGCAGGTCTGACAATGCCTGTTGGTGAGCGATAAACTCGGCTTCATAGAACTCAAATTTTGGTTCTTCATTATAATCAAGTTGTTTTCTGTCTCGTAGTTCTTCCAGCAAGAAAACTGAATCCTTGGATATAAACAAAACCCCTATATCCGTTGCTCTAGATAAAGCAGCGGATGCTTTGATGTACTCCAAATAGAGTTCTCTTTCCTTCTCTTCAGACAGTCCAGTCCCTTGGCCATAATCTTCCTTGTGAACTCGGAAGTATGTAATTTTATCGTAAAGAGCATTAATGATCTCTTCATATGCTTGTTCACGGCGTGTGATTTGAGATCTGTAGCTTTCCAGCCTAACGGCATAGTCATGTTTTATGGATTCTCTTAGTCTTTCGAGTATCCAATTTTTGCCAAGGAAGATAAGTAGCGCAGCTAAGCTTACGCTGCTAATTGAGCTGAGCAATGCTATTGAGATTGATTCCATATGAACCTAGAACATAACCATAGTTAGATGGAAGGCGTATTAATCCATTTATATAAATATCTATATGACGCCGTATCACATTCTGTGAATGAGAAATTAAATTACTTTAAAATCATAATATTACTAACATGTGTTAATTGTCTAGGTATGTTCGCTTGAATCGGCTTCATGTCTGCTGTTAGCCGTTCTGCTACCGCATTCAAATCCTCCAATCTGCTGTGTATCACGACATCGTCTTGCTGCACAGTTCAAGCAGCATCACCAACCCTGATCTGCATACTCATTCGGTTGGTGTTTGGCTATTGGGTTACTAATCCCGCGGCTCCATAAAATGCAGCAGGTGCCGGTGCATGGCTCGTTGTGGCTAGGCGTCGCAGATCCGAAAGACGAAAAAGGGGGCAATTGCCCCCTTAATCCATTAAACCCGTCAGGGCCGATTAACCGCCGACTTAACCCGCCTTGGCCACCATGGCTTTAAGTTGCAGGAAGTACTGCTCGTAGAGGCGGGAGGCGTCCCCCACATCGGACTGAAATTCCCCCTTGCGTTTGGTCTCGTCGCTCGGGAAGACCATGGGGTTGTTGCGAAACGCCGGGGTGAGCAGGGGAATGGCATCCTTGACCGGGGTGGGGTAGCCAATTGCCTCGGCCACCTTGGCGGCCACATCGGGGCGCATCAGGAAGTTGATCAGGGCATGGGCCTCTTTCACATGCTTGGCCTTGGCCGGGATGGCGAGGTTGTCCATCCAGAGCACGGCGCCTTCTTCGGGGTAGGTCATCTGGATGGAGGGGTATTCGCGCTGGGCACCGTAGGCCGAGCCGTTCCACAGCATACCGATATTGACCTCACCGGCGATAAAGGGGTCGGCCGGGTTGTCGGAGTTGAACGCCTTGACGTTGGGCATCAGCTTTTTCAGGTATTCGAACGCTTCGGCGATCTGCGCCTTGTCCTGGGTGTTGGGGCTATAGCCCAGTTGCACCAGCGCGATATGGAACACCTCGCGGGCATCGTCCATCAGCAGCAGGCTCTCTTTCCACTCCGGTGCCCAGAGCTGCTTCCAGCTGGTGACCGGCTGCTCGATGATGTCGGTGTTGGTGCCGATCCCGGTTGCGCCCCAGATATAGGGGATGGAGTAGCGGTTGTCCGGGTCGTACTCATGGTTGAGCAGGGTGGGGTCGAGGTGCTTGAAGTTGGGCAGCTGGGCGCGATCCAGCGGCTGCAGCATCCCCTCCTTGGCCATTTTCGAGATGAAATAGGTGCTGGGCACCACCACGTCATAGCCGTCGCCATGGGTTTTCAGCTTGGCGTAGAGGGTCTCGTTGGATTCGTAGGTGGAGTAGATCACCTTGATGCCGGTCTCTTGCTGGAACTGTTCCAGCAGGCCGTCCGGCACATATTCCGACCAGTTGTAGAAGTAGACCACTTTGTCATCGGCCGCGTGAGCGCTCTGGCTCAGCAGCGGGTTGGTGAGGGTGAGGGCGGCTGCCAGCAGGGCGCCGGCCTTGTGTTGGATTGTCATCAACAACTCCTTGGGGTTATGGGGCCTTGCGGCCCACCGTGACAGAGTTCGCCAAAGATGGCGGGGACGAAACGGGCAGGGTCAACCCTGCCGTTTACGCAGTAACAGTTGCGCCAGCAGCACCATCCCGAGAGAGGCGACCAGCATCAGGGTGGCCAGGGCGTTGACCTCGGGGGAGACCCCCACCTTGACCATGGAGTAGATCTTGAGCGGCAGGATCTCGTAGGCCGGGCCGGTAACAAAGGAGCTCACCACCACGTCGTCCAGCGACAGGGTAAAGGAGAGCAGCCAGCCCGCCATCACCGCCGGCAGGGCCAGCGGCAGTATGATGCGGCGCAGGATGATCCACTCGCCAGCCCCCAGATCCCGCGCGGCTTCCAGCATCCGCACATCAAAACCGCACAGCCGCGAGTAGACGGTGATCACCACAAACGGCAGGCAGAAGGTAATGTGGGCGATCAGCAGCGACCAGAAGCCCAGCGCAATGCCGGTCACCACAAACAGGGTCAGCAGCGAAATGGCCATCACGATATCGGGGGACATCATCACCACGAACAGCATGCCGCTCACGTACTGTTTGCCGCGAAAGCGGTAGCGAAACAGCGCTACGGCGGTGAGGGTGCCGATCAGGGTGGCCGCGGTGGCGGTGAGGGCGGCGATGGTCAGGGAGTGTTGGGCCGCCTGCATCAGGCTGGCGCTGGCAAACAGCTTCTCATACCAGCCCAGGGTAAAGCCGCGCCAGTCGATGCCATATTTCGACAGGTTGAAGGAGTTGGCGATCAGCACCCCGATGGGCACATAGAGATAGCCAAACACCAGCAGCAGAAAGAGGGCTTTCAGTGCGCGCATCATGCCAGCTCCTCCTTCTTGCTGAGCAGCTTGCCTGCCCGCCAGTAGCAGTAGACCAACAGCGCCATCAGCACCGTCAGCATCACGCTGATGGCGGCGCCAAAGGGCCAGTCACGGCTGTTGAGGAACTGGGTCTTGATCAGGTTGCCTATCAGCAGGTGCTTGGCGCCCCCCAGCAAGTCGGAGACATAGAACATCCCCATGGCGGGCAGGAACACCAGCAGACAACCGGCGATGATGCCGGGCAGGGTGAGGGGCAAGATGATCCGCACCAGCCGCTGCCAGCCGTTGGCGCCGAGATCTCGCGCCGCCTCCAGCAAACGGCCATCCAGCTTCTCGATGCTGGAGTAGAGCGGCAGCACCATAAAGGGGAGCAGCACATAGACCAGCCCGATGATGACGGCCACCTCGGTATACATCATCTGCAGCGGCCGCTCGATAAGCCCCAGATCCAGCAGCCAGCCATTGATCAGCCCCCGGGTGCCGAGCAGCACTTTCAGGGCATAGGTACGAATGAGGGAGTTGGTCCAGAACGGCACCACCACCAGAAACAGCAGCAGCGGGCGGATACGCGCTGGCAGATGAGCCAGCAGCCAGGCAAAGGGGTAGCCCACCAGCAGGCAGATGGCGGTGGCGAGCAGCGCCAGCCAGAGGGAGTGGAGCAGCACCTCTAAATAGAGGGGGTCCAGCAGGCGGCCATAGTTGCTCAGGGTAAAGAGCGGCGCGATAAGCTCGGATTCGTCACGGGTCAGGAAGCTGACTCCGATGATCATCAGGTTGGGCAGGAAGACGAACAGCGTCAGCCAGCCCAGGATCAGCGCGATGGCCCCGTTGCGAAAGCCGTTGTGGGCAAAGCTGTGCGGTACCCGCAGATTAGTGAGGCTCATAGGGCAGCACCACCTCCCAGCTGTCAACCCAGTGGATCGCCACCTCCTGACCGAGACGGTAGTCAAAGTCGGGGTCATCCTCGTCGAAGAACTCGGAGATAAGCAGCTGTTTGCCACTTTCGAGCTCGATCACCGAGTCCAGCGTCGCCCCCTTATAGTTGCGCTCGCGGATATTGCCCCGTAGCGCACCGCTCTGATCGTCATCCTGATCTAGAATGCGCAGATCTTCCGGGCGAAGCAGCACCAGCACCTTGTCGTCAGGCTGGAATGGCAGTGTGGTATGAAGCAGGCATTCGCGCCCCTCTACCTCGGCCTGCCAGACACCGGGTTCGCGCTGGCTGATCAGCTTGCCATCCATCACGTTGATCTCGCCGATAAAGCGGGCCACGAACAGGTTGGCTGGCGATTCGTAGATATCGCGCGGGGTGCCGCGCTGGATGATCTTGCCGCCCTCCATCACCAGGATGCGATCAGACATGGTGAGCGCCTCTTCCTGATCATGGGTAACGAAGACAAAGGTGATGCCCAGGCGACGCTGCAACGCTTTGAGCTCGCTCTGCATCTGCTTGCGCAGCTTGTAGTCGAGCGCCGAGAGGGATTCGTCAAGCAGTAGCAGGCGGGGCTTGTTGACCACGGCGCGGGCGATGGCGACCCGTTGCTGCTGGCCGCCGGAGAGCTGATCCGGGCGGCGGTTGGCCAGCTCGGTAAGCTGCACCATGGCGAGGGTCTCCTCGACCCGCTGACGGATCTCGCTGGCCGGTACTTTCTGCATCTCGAGGCCAAAGGCGACGTTTTCAAACACCGTCATATGGGGGAAGAGCGCATAGCTCTGGAACACGGTGTTGATGTGCCTGTGTTCGGCGGGGATATGGGTGATCTCGTCACCGGCCAGATGGATGGTACCACCATCGACCGATTCGAGCCCGGCCAGCAGGCGCAGCAGGGTGGTCTTGCCACAGCCGGAAGGGCCCAGCAGGGTAAGAAATTCACCGTCATAGATTTCAAGGTCAAGGTCACTCAGGATCACCTTGCCATCGTATTTTTTGCTGATCTTGTTCAGCGCGACAATTACCTGTGGATTGTTCATCATCCGCCAGTCTCACCCCAGCCAGTGGCCATCGTGTTGAAAGAGGGCCGCATTCTATGCAGCCGACACATGAAATTAAAGGCTTTTTGGCCCGAATTAGCCGCAAGTGCGCAGGAAAAACGGCTACGAATAGCAGACCAAATCGCTATAATGTGCCACCTGATTTGGTCGTTTTCGATATTGGATAGTCAATTGAGTAATAAAATGCGTATTGGCGGCTCCCTTGAGCAGTCTCTGAACCAGGGCTATCGCCTTGATCTGAAAGGGGTCATCCAGGAGGGATGGCAACAGACCCGCCGTACCGGATTTGGCCTGCTGCTGGCGATTGTCGGGGTGACGGCGATCTGGATCCTGCTAAGCAATGTGCTGCTGTTGCCCTATCTGGGGGATGACAGCCAGATGAATGTGGCCATGGTACTGAGCCTGCTGATGACGGTGGTGATGGCCCCCATGACCAGCTCCCTCGATATGCTGGGGTTGCAGCAGTCGGTCGGGGTGCGCGCCCGGGCCAACCAGGTGTTCGACTTCTTCCGCCACTTTGTACGCCTCGGCATGCTGAGCCTGCTTGGCAGTCTGCTCACCAGCCTGTTTGGCCCGCTATTCGATCTGCTGGGATTGCCCGCCGTACTCTCTTTCATTCCCTCGGCCCTGATCGGTATGGGGCTGCTCTTTACCGTCCCGCTGGTGCTGGAACGCGGCCTGACGCCGCCCCAGGCCATTCTGGTCTCTCTCAAGCTCTTTGCGCGCGGCTGGCCCAGCATTGTGCTGTTCCACGGTGTGATGACCGCGCTCTTCTTCCTGGCTCTGATCCCCATGGGGTTGGGACTTATCTGGGTGGCACCGCTCTATTTCAACTGCAAGGGGATCCTCTATCGGGATCTCTGCGGGGTGGGGGTAGAGGTTAACGAGGTGACAGAAGGCCCCAACCATTTCAATGCATGATGCAAAAGGACGTTGAATGACCCGTCGATATGGAGTGACCAAGGCTGTGCGCCAGAGCCTGCTGGCCACGCTCTTGCTGCCAGGGCTGGCGCTGGCTGAGCCGGTGCTGGCTCTGCAATACAGCACCTTCTACAGCCAGATGAAGACCTTTGCCAAAGGGGAGTTTGGTCACGCCAGACTGGGGTTTTATCTGACCGATCCGCAAAATGGTCAGCGCTGTGGCCTCACTTTTGCCCGAGTTGCAACCGACAGCAAGGAAGTGGCGGGCGAGGTAACGGTCGATAGCGAACTGCGCCTGCCTTTTGATGAGGATCTCAACCTCGACAAGGGGATCGTGACCGTCGGCCTGAAAGAAGAGCACGCCACATGCGATATGACGGTACAGGTGATGGCCGATGCGCCGAACGGGCCCGAACTGCCACTGGCCGAGCTGGCGGCCCGTCAGCAGCAGATGCAGTCCCTGCTCGACAAGATGGCGGGCATGGTCGGCAAGCACTTCCTGCCGAAGATGGAAGGGGTACGCATTACCCTGGTGCAACAGAGCGGCACCGCCTATCTGATTGATGGCGCCCGTCAGGAGGCGCTGCCCTGGCAGGAAGGCCACCTGCTGCTGAGCAATGAGCAACTGGCCGCGTTCGCTGCCGGGCAACTGCGCCTGCAGGGTGACGTGCTGCGACTGACCCCCTGGCTGCATAAAGGGTGAGATCGGTCGCGCTGTCACCGCAGTGACAGGCCAATCCAGAAAGCAAAAAAGGAGCGATCATCGCTCCTTTTTTATTGCGTGGCGTTTGCCCTGTGACGGCGGCTTAGCGCACTTCAATCACATCCAGCATGTCCATCTCGTCGATATCCAGCAGCGGCGCCTTCGGCATCTCGGGCGGATCAAACGCCTTGTCGCCGCCATCGATGATGCCGGAGTCACGGTTGATACTCTTGAAGTCAAACAGCTTGTGGTCGAGCAGGTGGCTCGGGATCACGTCCTGAATGGCGGTGAACATGGTCTCGATACGACCGGGGAAGCGGCGATCCCAATCCAGCATCATCTGCTTGATGGCCTGACGCTGCAGGTTCTCCTGCGAGCCGCACAGGTTACACGGAATGATGGGGAAGGCTTTGACGTCTGCGTAGCGGATCAGATCCTTCTCTTTGCAGTAGGCCAGCGGGCGGATCACCACGTTCTTGCCATCATCGCTCACCAGCTTGGGCGGCATGGACTTGAGCTTGCCACCGTAGAACATGTTGAGGAACAGGGTCTCGAGGATGTCGTCGCGGTGGTGGCCAAGGGCAATTTTGGTGCAACCCAGCTCCTGGGCGGTGCGGTAGAGAATACCGCGGCGTAGCCGTGAGCAGAGGGAGCAGGTAGTTTTGCCTTCCGGTACCTTCTCCTTGACGATGGAGTAGGTATCCTCTTCGACGATCTTGTACTCGATGCCGAGGGAATCCAGGTACTCGGGCAGCACGTGCTCGGGGAAGCCGGGCTGCTTTTGATCCAGGTTGACGGCAACCAGATCGAAATGGATGGGGGCGCTGGCTTTGAGGCTCATCAGTATGTCGAGCATACCGAAGCTGTCCTTGCCGCCGGAGAGGCAGACCATGACCTTGTCGCCCTCTTCAATCATGTTGAAGTCGGCAATGGCCTGACCCACGTTGCGCCGCAGGCGCTTCTGCAGTTTGTTAAAACTGTATTTTTCTTTGGCGTTCAGCTCTTCTAGCATGCTCGTAAAACCCGGGACACAAATAAGCGCGTTATTATAGCCATGTCCCGGGGGAGGGCAAGGTGCCAGGCACCTTATGATTGATTGCGACGACTGTCGACCGGACAGCTGTAGTCCGCCGGTTTGAGGATCAGGATGTCGCAGGAGAGGCGGTCAATCACATGTTCGGCGGTATTGCCGAGCAAAGCTGCAGAAAGCCCGGTACGGCCGACGCAGCCCATGATCATCAAGGTTGCTTTGAGCTCTTCGGCCATATCCGGCAACACCTCTTCCGGTAGCCCCTCTGCAACCCGGGTCCAGAGATGACCGATCCCGAACTTGTCGGCATGGCTCAGCAGCAGGCTTTCATGGTGTTTGCGGATCGCTTCGTTGTAGGCGTTGGGATCAAACTCCGGCAGCTCTATGGCCACGTTGACCGGGGTGCCCGGGTAGGTATTGACCAGATAGAGATTGGAGCCCAGCAGCTCGGCGATATCGCTTCCCTCCTGGGTGATCCGTTCGTTGAGCAGTTTCTGATCCGGATCGTCGCTTGAGCAGTTGATGGCGGCGATGATGTTGCCGCCCCGTTGCCAGTGCCCCTCCTTGACCAGCAGCACCGGACAGGGGCATTTGCGCAGCAGGTGCCAGTCGGTGGGGGTAAAGATGAAGGTTTGCAGGAAGCTGTGATGGTGAGTGGCTTTGACCACCAGATCGTGGCGCTGCTCCAGCACTTCCTGAATGACACACTCGAAGGGACGATTGTGCCAGACTACTTTCACTTCGCATTCGATCCCCTGTGCCCGATAGGGGATCAGGATCTCGTCCAGCCACTCACGTCGCTGTGAAATGACGCCGTCGCGCATCTCTTGCCGCTCGTCCACCGAGAGCATGGCAGTCATTTCATACGAGAAGTCATAGATGGTGAGCAGCAGGGTCAGATGGGCGTTTTCGTCCAGCTCGGCGACTTTGACTGCCCGTTCGAGGGCGATTTGACGCTCCTCTTCTGGATTGATAACCACCAGAATATTCTGATATTTGACCATCTTCTCCTCCTTGGAAAAGTCCAATGACAGCAGAATCTTAGCCATTACAGCTTAGCGCAGGAGGAGGGTATGGGGAACGTACCGGATCACATTCCAGAGGAAAGGATCCGGCAGGGAAAGCAGGAGAAAAGCGGGAGGGTAAGCGGAAAAATCAGCCGCAGGGCGGGCGAGTAGCTCCGGCCATCATGCCAAGGGCGACCTGATCCAGCACGGTAATGTATTTGCCTTTAACGCTGATGAGACCGGACTTCTGGAAACGGCCGAGCAGACGACTGATGGTCTCGACGGTCAGACCCAGATAGTTGCCAATGTCACCACGGGTCATGGAGAGACGGAACTCCTTGGCGGAGAAACCGCGCTCGGAGAAGCGTACCGACAGATTGTGCAGGAAGGCGGCGAGGCGCTCTTCAGCATTCTTCTTGGAGAGCAGCAGGATCATCTCCTGATCGCCCATGATTTCGCTGCTCATCAGACGCATGATCTGCTGGCGCAGTTTGGGCATCTTGCCGGAGAGATCATCCAGCACTTCAAAGGGGATCTCGCACACCATGGCCGTTTCCAGCGCCTGGGCGAAGGAGGGGTGGGCCTGCTTGTTGATGGCATCAAAACCGACCAGATCGCCAGCGAGGTGGAACGCAGTGATCTGCTCATCCCCTTGCTCGGTGATGGTGTAAGACTTGATGGTCCCGGAACGGATGGCATAGAGCGATTTGAACTCATCGCCAGCCTTGAACAGCTCTTCACCCTTCTGGATCGGCTTCTTGCGCTCGATGATGCTGTCCAGCTGATCAAGCTCGTTGTCGTTCAGAGTGAAGGGAATACAGAGCTGACTGATGCTGCAATCCTGGCAATGAATTGCACAGCCACCGCTCTGGATACGTCTGCCAGGTTTCTTTTCCGGGATCATAGGCTCATACGAATAATTGATTTATATCAAACAAGTTTACCATCAACTCATCCGTTTTGGATAGGGTTTCAAAAGGAAGCAATGCCAATCCAGAAGGTATGCACCCCGAACAAAATGAGCAGCAGGGCACCGCCAAGGCGCAAACTGCGCAGGGTGAGCCAGTATCTCAGGCGGTCGGCAAGCCCCCCCAACGCAAACAGGGTGGGCAGGGTGCCGAGACCAAAAAAGAGCATGATGAGCGCACCGCCACTGGCCGAACCGGCCGCCGCGCTCCAGGTCAGCATGGAGTAGACCAGCCCGCAGGGCAGCCAGCCCCACACCATGCCAAAGGGCAGTGCCTGAAGCGGTGAGGTGAAGGGGATAAATTTGCCCGCCAGCGGTTTGATTCGGGGCCAAAGTCTGGCGCCGAGCCGCTCCAGCAGCAAGATCCCTTGCCACCAGCCCGCCAGATAGAGACCAAGCGCAATCATCAATAACGCCGCCACCAGACGTAAGCCGGCAATAGCGTGTTTGCCAGCGCCCAGCTCACTGGTGGTGGCGAGCAGGCCGCCCACCAGTGCACCAGCAATGACATAGCTCAGGATCCGGCCGAGGTTGTAGTTGAGCAGATAGGCGAGTCGCCCCCAAAAATGCTGCTTGTTGGCTGGGATCGCCATGGAGAGCGCGGCAGAGACACCCCCACACATGCCGATGCAGTGAGCGGAGCCTGCCAGTCCGACCAGCAGGGCGCCGGCCAGATCAAGGTTGTGGGTCATGGTCAGCAGGCTTTACGGGTTTGTGGGCAGGTTGCTCTTCGTCAAACAGGATGTTGGAACCCTGCCGGTCGAGATCTTCAAACTGCTCGGAGCGAATGGCCCAGAAGAAGACGACCCCGGCGATGATCACAAACAGGATGGCGATGGGGATCAGGACAAAAATTATATTCATGAGAGGTACCTTGGCGTTCATCCTTGGCAAGCGTCCCCTATGGTAACCTTGTTCGGGCAGGGGGCCAGCCGGTATTAGTTAGAAATGTGGCCTGCATCGGAGGCAGGCCACATTTTCAGATATTTTCCGCCACCAGTCTCATCGGTTGAGGCGCATGGAGTTGGTCACCACGATGAGCGAGCTGAGCGACATGCCAGCCGCCGCCAGATAGGG
>NZ_JBFODN010000009.1:0-2197 GCF_040908345.1 Aeromonas sp. R3-1 | reverse complement strand
ATTAGTCGCTAAACAAAACAAGCCACACCCAAAGGACTGAGTTGATGCCTATCCTACCACCTCTGCCACGACCACAACGGCGCCGCATTCACAAAATCATCCATGCCACCCGTGATAAAGGACATGCTCGTCGCTTGATGGCCATCTTGCTGTTACATGAAGGACGCACGATCACCGATGTTCATCACCTTACCGGCGCTGCGCGCTCGACCATCGGTCGTTGGCTTCGGTGGTATCGAGATGAAGGCATAGATGCGCTAGAAGCCTTACCGGCTGGCCGTGCCCCAGTCTTACCTATCGCCAAGATTGTCACCTTACTGGTGCTGCTCATGCAGTTTTCTCCGCAAGATTTTGGTTATCAGCGCAGCCGTTGGTGTACTGAACTATTGGCTATAAAAATCAATCGGTTAACAGGGCTCAATGTGGCAGCCTCCACGCTCCGCCGATGGTTACTTCGTATGGGCATTGTCTGGCGCAGGCCCGTGCCGACCTTGCGGATAAAAGACCCAGCCTATCAGGAAAAAATGGCGAATATCGACGCCGCGCTGGCCCGCTGTGATGCCGATAATCCGGTGTTTTATGAGGATGAAGTCGATATAGACCTCAATCCCAAATTAGGAGCCGACTGGATGTTCAGAGCGCAGCAAAAGCGGGTTGTCACACCGGGGCAGAATGCCAAGCATTATCTGGCAGGCGTTCTCCACGCAGGCAACGGAAGGGTACTTTACGTCAGCGGGATCAAGAAAAACTCATCGCTGTTTATTGCCATGCTGGAAAAGCTGCGCCACCACTACCGACGAGCCAAAACCATCACGTTGATCCTCGATAACTACATCATTCACAAAAGCAAACAGACCGAGCGATGGTTGAAGAAGAATCCCAAGTTCTGCCTGGTGTTCCAGCCAGTTTACAGCCCTTGGGTTAATCACATAGAACGGCTATGGCACAAGTTACATGAAACCATCACGCGCAATCATCAATGCAGAGGGATGGCCAGCCTGCTGGCCCGAGTGAAACACTTCATGGATACCGTGTCTCCTTTCCCGGGGAATGGCTATGGCACAGCGAAGGTGTAGCACTATTGGGATCAGTTATTTAGTGCCTTGCGATTTGGTGTGGGGGGCATGATTAACCAGAATAGCACAATACGAGTCCCGCCTTACTGTCATTGGCATTGCTCTGCCATGCTTATAATAGCAAGAGGCCCAAGCCCACTTTGAAGCCAGTATCCTATATGCTTATTTTATGGCGTAACTTTGTGAACCCATGTAGAGCCAACAACCTGAGATTAGCTCCGTCAAAATCCGTGCCCCTGTGGTAGCGGCAAGCAGTACAAACAGTGTTGTTTACACTGACCAACAAAATAGATAGCAAGAGACAATGGAGCTACCGTTTATCAGCAATACCTCCCACCGCCCACTTTTACGTAGTCCGACAGCGCGAAGTCGTCCCGCGTTGCTTAACCTAGCAACAGCACGTTCCACCGTGTTGTGTATTTCCCAACTTGCTCCGCGACTTGTTTATAAGCATCAGAGTTGGGTCTTCTGCCAACACAACCAACAAGATCTGCTCTGGCGTTTTCACCCGCATTTCTACCGGATTTTTAACCCGCGTTTTTCCTGCGATGCGGGTTGAGTGATGATCGCCTGGGTTAAGGCAACAGCAGATGGTGTTTGAGGTGTAACTCAAAGCGGCCTGATTTCTGAGCGGGTGTTGCACTTCAGAGTTGAATTCGTCGTAGAGTTCCTGTCGCAATTTGATCTCCGCCTATAGTACATAATGGTTCAACTCCAGCCTGTATCACCATATAAAACAATGTGTTGGCATCTTCACTGAGCCAACACATTGGTCGTTTTTGGCCTGGGGTACCACAGCACACATCCAATAGCTAGAAACCAGGGATACAAATAAGTCTTATTCGAATTGATTTCAGATATATATTATCTCCATGAACCTACCTAAGGGACTGCTCTGTGCAGTCCCTTTTTCATTGGAGATTTCTCATGGCTCACCTGATCGATACGATGGCCTACACCGGCCAAACCCCTTGGCATGGCCTTGGCAATGTTTTGCCCCCGCAACAATCTCTCGATATCTGGCTGCAGGCAGCCGGGATGGATTGGACCATCGAGCAGAGCGACGTGATGTTTAACGTCGCCTCCGATGCACTGCATATCCGTCCCTACAGCGATAGCAA
>NZ_JBFODN010000089.1:0-14992 GCF_040908345.1 Aeromonas sp. R3-1 | reverse complement strand
AGGCGGTGCGCCAGGGGATGGGGGCCGATCCCCGCATCGGTTACCACTTTATCTACCCGGGCTGCGGCTACGGCGGCTCCTGCTTCCCCAAGGATATCAAGTCGTTGCGCCATACCGCGGCGAGTGTCGGCTGCAACGCCCCGCTCTTAGCGGCGGTCGAGCAGGTCAACCAGCGCCAGCAACAGAAGATGGCGCAAACTCTGCTGACCCGCTTCGGGCCGGATCTGCGCGGTCGCACCTTCGCCCTGTGGGGGCTGGCGTTCAAACCCGGCACCGACGATATGCGCGATGCGCCGAGCCGCCCGCTTCTGGCCGCCATCTGGGCGGCCGGTGGCCGGGTGCAGGCCTTTGATCCCAAGGCGATGGGGCGTGCCCGCCAGATCTACGGCCAGCGGCCGGATCTGCTGCTCTGTCCGACTCAGGAAGCGGCACTGGAAGGGGCCGATGCCCTGCTGATCTGCACCGAGTGGCAGGCGTTTCGCGCCCCCGACTTCCAGCAGCTGAAAGCGCTGCTCAACCAGCCCGTCATCATCGATGGCCGCAACCTCTATGACCCCCGCCAGCTCAGCGAACTTGGGTTTGACTATCACGCCATCGGGCGGCCACATCTTCCCGCCCAAAAGCCGCCTGCCAACACCAGCTGCAACCCGGAGATTCAACCATGATCTATCTGGTCACCGGCGTCGCCGGTTTTATCGGTTTTCATGTAGCCAGCCAGCTGTGCGCCGCAGGTCACCAGGTGGTGGGGATCGACAACCTCAACGACTACTACGAGGTGAGTCTGAAAGAGGCGCGGCTGGCCCAACTGGCCAGTGTCCCCCATTTTCGCTTCGAGCGGCTGGATCTGGCAGATCGCGAGGCGATGGCGGCTCTCTTTGCCCGTCATGGTTTCGAGCGGGTGATCCATCTGGGGGCGCAAGCGGGGGTGCGTTACTCCATCGACAATCCGTTCGCCTATGCCGACAGCAACCTCACCGGCATGCTGACGGTGCTGGAGGGGTGTCGTCACCACGGGATTCAGCACCTCATCTACGCCTCCTCCAGCTCGGTCTATGGCATGGGGGATCAGATGCCCTACTCCACTGCGCAGCAGGTGGATCACCCGATCTCCCTCTATGCCGCCACCAAAAAGAGCGGCGAGCTGATGGCCCACGCCTACTCGGCGCTCTATGGCCTGCCCACCACAGGGCTGCGCTTCTTTACCGTCTACGGCCCCTGGGGCCGCCCCGACATGGCCATCATCAAGTTCACCCGCGCCATCCTCGCGGACGAGCCCATCGATGTGTACAACCACGGCGATCTCAGCCGCGACTTCACCTATATCGACGACATCGTCGAGGGGATCCTCGCTGTGGCCGACCAGCCGCCCCGCCCCAATTCCGATTGGCACGCCAGCGAGCAGAGCGCGGCCGAGAGCGCCGCCCCCTACCGCATCCTCAATATCGGCAACGGCCAACCGGTGCGGCTGCTCGACTTTATCGAGGCGCTGGAGGATGCCCTCGGCAAACCCGCCATCAAGCGGATGCTGCCGATGCAGGCAGGCGACATGCACGCCACCTGGGCCGACAGCGAACCGCTACACACCCTCACCGGTCTGCGCCCCGCTACGCCCCTCAAGCAAGGTGTTGCCGAGTTTGTCCGCTGGTATCTCGACTACTATCGGCACGCCCGCTGACCTGCTTCAGGCGCGACGTGTCTGCCGAACAGGCACCAGTACCATGACCGCCATGGTCAGCAGCACGCCGAGCACACCCCAGCCCACCTGCCGCCAGATTACCTCCTCCCCGCTCAACATGCCGGTCAACAGCACCAGTACCGGGATCAGATAGGTGTAGGCCGAGACCTGCTCCGGCTGCAGCACCACACTCCCCTGCTGAAACAAAAAGAAGCTGAGCGCCGTGGCAAACAACGCCAAATAGGCAAGACCAAGCCAGAGCGTCAGTGACACCTGCTGCCAGTCGGTCGCCAGCAGCCGCGGCGCTGCCACCAGAGTGAGCAACAGGGTGGCGCAGATCAGAGTCCAGCAGGTGAGATGGGCAAACGACTCCCCCCGGTAATAGCGCTTCACCACTATGGGGTTGAGGGCCATCCCCACACAGCCAAGCAGATAGATGCGATTGCTGGGGGTGAGGCTCAGACTCGCCAGCTGGCTCAGCTCACCGCGAAAGATGATGAGAGCAGCCGCCACCATTCCCCCCAGCAATGCAAACGCCATCGACCAACCGATGCGGCGTTGTAACATAAGCATGCTGGCCAGCGCGCTGATGAGGGGAACCGTGGTGTAGAGCGCGCTGGCATCGAGGGCGCTGGTCTCCTGCAGCGCCACGAACATGGCGACGAAGTAGCAGAGGGCCGGCAGCGAGATGAGGGTATAACGCCCCAGATCCCGCAGCGAAGGCTGCACCAGACGACGTTGGCAAGCCAATAGAGTCACGAAGGTAAGCGCCGCCAGCAAGTAGCGCGCCCAGGTGACCACCAGAGGGTCCAGCACCGCGGTGAGGGCGCTACCGATGGGAAAGGAGAGACTGATGAGCAGGGTGAACAACAACACCTTGCCGTGAGCCTGCACTAAATGAAAACGGGGATGGGACATGGCATGCACCTGTGCAAAGGGGCGCCCCGCCGGGCGCCGCACTGGATTGGAATAATTCAATAACTGCCGTCGGCAGCAACCGGCTTCTTGCCCTCAATAGTGGCCAGCAACTGGCCGAGCAGGCTGGAAGCACCAAAGCGAAAATGTTCGGCAACCAGCCACTCATTGCCAAAGTGTGCTGCCGCCATGGCCAGATACTCCGCAGCGTCCTGCACACTTTTCACCCCGCCTGCCGCCTTGAAACCGACCTGGTTCTGCGCACCGCACTCGGCGATGGCCGCCAGCATGATGTGGCACGCCGCTGGGGTGGCATTGACCGGCACCTTGCCGGTGGAAGTCTTGATGAAGTCGGCCCCCTCCTCGATGGCGAGCAGAGAGGCGGCGCGGATAAGCGCGGGATCCTGCAGCTCACCGGATTCGATGATCACCTTGAGCCGCCGAGTTCCGCACAACGCCTTGCAGCCACGCACCAGCGCCCGGGCGGGCATATCGTCCCCCGCCTTGAGCGCACGCCAAGGGATCACCAGATCGATCTCGTCGGCACCATCTGTGAGGGCTGTACGGGTCTCAGCCAGCACAGTTGCCGGGTCATCGTCACCGTGCGGGAAGTTGACCACGGTGGCAACCCTGACCTCGGGAGTACCCTGCGCCGCCAGGGTGAGCTTGGCCAGTGCCACGAAGCGCGGATAGATGCAAACTGCGGCCGTGTGGCCAAATGGGGTCTTCGCCTGATGGCAAAGCGCGATGATGCGCGCATCGTGGTCATCGTCGTTGAGGCTGGTGAGATCCATCAAGCGGATGGCCCGTATGGCAGCCTCGGTGGAGGTACAGACAGGTTCAAAAACAGTATCTGGAATCATGGAAGGCTCCTGTTGGGATGAGGAAGGGGCACCGCGGCGCCCCTGGACAAGGGATGGGACGCTCAGGCCAGAGAGAAGAAAATCCCGGCGATGGCGGCGCTCATCAGGTTGGAACTGGTGGCAGCCAGCACGGTACGCAGGCCATAGCGGGCAATAAAGTCGGTGCGGGAAGGGCAGAGGGTGCCGAGGCCGCCGATCAGGATCCCCATGGAAGCCAGGTTAGCAAAGCCGCACAGAGCGAAGCTGATAATCACCTTGGACTTCTCCTCCAGCACCTGCAGACCGGCCGCAGCTACAGTGCTGGCATCCTTCAGGTAGGGAGATAGGTCGCTATAGGCCACAAACTCGTTTACCACCAGCTTCTTGCCGATCATGGCGCCGGCGATGCCGATGTCCGCCAGCGGTACCCCGAGTAGGAAGGCAAGCGGCGAGAAGATCCAGCCCAGAATGAGTTCGAGAGAGAGCGGCATGCCCACCATCTCCCCCACCCCGCCCAACAAGGTGTTGACCAGGGTCACCAGCCCGATCATGGCGATCAGCATGGCGCCGATGGCCGCCGCCAGCTTGAGGCCGCTGCTGGCACCCTCGCCTGCCGCCGCCAGAACGTTCTCCGGCTTCTTGCCGTCAAACTGGATGCTGTTGTCGAACACATAGTCCGGCTGGCTGGTTTCGGGGATGATCAGCTTGGCGAACAGGATACCGCCAGGCGCAGCCATGAAGGAGGCGGCCAACAGGTACTGCATGTCGACCCCCATCATGGCGTAACCCGCCAGCACGGTGCCGGAGACCGAAGCCATGCCACCACACATGACGGCGAAGAACTCCGAATCGCTCATCTTGGGCATGTAGGGTTTGACCACCAGCGGCGCCTCGCTCTGGCCGACGAAGACGTTGGCCACCGCAGACATGGATTCGGTCTGGGAGGTGCCTAGCAGACGGGCCATGGCGCCGCCGATGAAGCGGATCACCACCTGCATGATGCCGAGGTAGTAGAGCACGGCGATCAGCGCCGAGAAGAACACCACCAGCGGCAGCACATTGAGGGCAAACACGAAGCCGATGCCGTCCACCGAGAAGTTGACCAGGTTGCCAAACAGGAAGTGGATGCCTGCCTTGCCACTCGCCAACACGGCATCAACCCCGTGAGCCATCCCCTCCAGCGCCCGGCGCCCCAATGGCACATAGAGTACCAAGGCACCGATGGCGACCTGCAAGGCCAGCGCCAACCCCACTGTGCGCAGGCGAATGGCCCTGCGGTTGGTCGATGCGAGCACGGCGATGAGGATCAGCACCGCCATACCGAGAAATCCTGCTGCAAACATAACTGACCTCCTGGTCGTTCCCTGCTTACTGGAAGTGGTGCTTGATAAAGACGTTGATGAGGCGGATGAAGTCCGTTTCCGCCAGCTTGGCGCACTTGAGGGTCTGCTCGTGGGAGAGCTGCACGTCACCAAGCCCCTCCGCCATGTTGGTGATGGCGCAGATGGCCAGTACCGGCAAGGCACAGTGGGCAGCGCTGACCACTTCTGGCACCACCGACATCCCCACCACGTCGCCACCGATGATCTGCATCATGCGGATCTCGGCCGCGGTCTCGAAACAGGGGCCGCTGTAGGAGACAAACACTCCCTGATTGACGGCGATCCCCTCCTGCTCGGCCAGCGCCAGCGCCTCGCTGCGCAGCGCCTTGTCATAGGCATTGGCCAGACTGAAGAAACGCGGGCCATAGGCCTCGTCATTGGCCCCTGTCATGGGAGTGCCCGGCATGGTGTTGATATGATCGTTGAAGATGACCAGAGAGCCGACTCCGATCCGCTCCGGGCGCAACGAGCCGGCCGCATTGGTCACCAGCAGCAGCTCGCAGCCCAGACGCTTGAAGGTGCGCACCGGGGTGGTCATCACCTTCATGGTTTCGTGTTCGTAGTAGTGACCGCGCCCCTTCATGCAGATCACGTCCACCCCGTGCAGCTTGCCGAGCACCAGCTCGCCGCTGTGGCCAGCTACCGTGCTTACCGGGAAACCATCCAGCTCCTCATAGGGGATGGTGACCTTCTCCTGCAGTGCATCGGCCAGCACGCCGAGGCCAGAGCCCAGGATCATGGCGGCGCGGGGAGCGAAACCTGGCTTGCAGGCGAGAATGGTGGCGACGGCGTTGAGTACCGGATCTTGTTGCATGAGCTGTACCTCTTGAGGCTGTGAATGAGACATGACGCTCACTCTAGGAGAGGTATTGAGCGATAAAAATCGCTAAAATCGGCCTTACTATCCCGATTTTCAGCACAATAACCCTCAAGGGAATGGCTGCAAACGGCAGGAACAGACATCAGTAGTGCTGATTGGGCCCGTTTTATCGCCAACCCGACTCGGCAGGGTCAAAACGGCCCGGCAAAGGTGTGAAGCAGATCGACCATCCGCCGCGCAGCGGCCCTGCTGCTATCTGCACGGACAGTGAAAACTTTGACGGGGATCGCCCCCGGTTCTCTATCAGCAATAGAAGGAGGTCACTTGGCCCTAGACAGTCACTGGCGCGATCGCGTCACCCTCAAGATGCTGCGCTACTTCCATGCAGTGGCTAGTCATGGTCACTTCAGCCGGGCAGCCCAGCAGCTCAATGTCTCCAAGTCACCGCTCAGCGCCCAGATAAAGGAACTCGAATCCCTGCTGGGGCTGACACTGTTCGAGCGCCATACCCGCCAGGTGAGCCTCACAGCCACCGGCCGTCTGCTGCAAGCCGAGTGCACTTTGCTGTTTGACGTGCTGGAAAGTGGCCTTAACCGGGTAGTTCAGGCGGGACGCATGGAGCGCAACCAGATCCGCATCGGGCTGGTCAGCTCCATCTTCTGGGCCGGCTTTGGCGAGGTGATCCGCCAGTGCCACCAGCGCTACCCCGTGTTCGAAATCACCTTCACCGAGCTCTCCCCGGAGCGGCAGAAGCAGGCTCTGGCCAATAATGAGATAGATCTCGGCCTCGCCCGCTTCGCCGATACCGTCAACATCCACCCACTGCTGGCCGAGACTGTCTATCGTGAATCCATGGTGCTGGTGGTATCGGACGAGCATCCGCTGCGAGATCGCAAACTGGTCTCCTTGCCTGAACTTGCCGGGGAGCAGTTCGTGCTGATGAGCCGCGCCAACTCCTCCTCTACCGATCTCATCATCAACGCCTGCCTGGTAGAGGGTTTCTACCCCCACCTCAATCAGGAAGTGGTTGAACCCAACACTCTGATGGCGGTGGTGGCCACCAGCCAACAGGTAGCGTTGGTGCCTGCCAGCTACGCCCGCCAGAAGTGGCCCCACGTCCGCTTCATCCGCCTCGAACAGGCGATCCCCGCCGATCTCTGCGTGCTTTATGACGGGCAATCAGCAGCGATCCGCCACTTCATCGACACCATGAGCGAACAGATGAATCAGCCTTCCGGTCATTGATGAGTTAATCAGATACCACTGATGCCCCGCGGGTTTTAGGATGGCTAAACGCACTGTCTGCGCACCATAGCGAGGATTTGAGATGCAATCACAGGAACAGGGTCTGATCGATGGACTGTTCGACCGCCTCAAGCAAGCGCAAGCCAGGGATAGCAAGCGAGACCAACAAGCGGACCAGCTGATCCGCCAGCATCTGGCCCAGCAACCCGATGCCCCCTACTACATGGCCCAGGCGCTGCTAATTCAGCAGGCTGCCCTTACTCGCCTCAACGAGCGGGTCAAGGAGCTGGAAGCCAGCCAGAGCGCCCCAAATGGTGGCAGTTTTCTCTCCGGCCTGTTTGGTAGCGAAAGCAGCCCTCCTCCGCGCTTTACGCCGCCACCGGCATCCGCTCCTGCCCAGCCAGCATCCCGTACCAGCTCCTTTTTGGGCGGCGCCCTGCAAACCGCCGCCGGTGTGGCCAGTGGCGTGATGCTGGCCGATATGATCGGCGGACTGTTTCACCACAACCGCCCCGAGGAAATCATCGACATCATAGAGCCTGCCCCCATTGCCAATCCGGTCGATGCGGAACCGGTGCGCTGGGACGGCTGGGATTCACCTCCCGATGCTGGCAGCAATTTTCTCGACGACGATAGCCAGAGTAGCGGCTGGGCCGACAGTGACGATAACAACGGCGGTTTCTTCTGACCGTCAAACCATTACTGGCCCCGCACCTAGCGGGGCTCAACTCGATACGACCCCCATGACTATGGAAAGTGTGATGACACCACGGATCGGCAGCGGCATGACGCGATATACTCAGCACGCTTCGTGCCACCCGGGAACAACTCCCGACCCCAGGCGCTCTGTCCGTGGCCACGCAATACCCCCATGACGACAAGGAGCCACCTCATGATCCGAACCCTGCTTTTGACCGGTGCCGCCATTGCGGCCTATGCCCTGACCCAGAGCCACTCTCTGCTTCCCCTGCTCAGCCTGCTGGCCCTGCTTTCGCTCTGGGTTGTCAGCGAAATTGGCAGCTTCTATCGCACGCTTCCTCCCACGGTGCTGGATGAGCAGGAGTATCACCACGACTTTTAACCGGATGAAAAATGGTGTGAAACTGTCGAGATGCCGTTAGTTCCATACCGTTTTGCTCTCTGAAATCCCCCCGCTATAACAACAGGATCCACTGGGTTCGTAGCGATAGCAGCCATGTTCCTCTATATCTTCTGTACTCAAACAGGAGATAACCCATGAGGCACATCAGCGAAAACGGACTGTTTTTGCTGCTTTTTTTGTCGTTGTTACTGGCAGGTACGCCGCAGGCGATGGCACAAGGCAGGGATTTCAGACAGGCCCCCAAGGCGCTGACGGCGATCAAGCAGGGTCAAGTGGCCCAGCAACACGGCAATCTGCAAAAAGCCATCGCCCTCTACTGTGTCGCCGCCAGCACTGGCAACCCAGAGGGATATTTCCGGATCGGCCGCCTGCTCGCCACCGGCCCCGCCTCGGTGCGCAGCGCCAAGCTGGCCAACAGCTACCTCGCCTTGGCTATGCGCCTGGGTAACCAACAGGCCGCCCGCTACTACAACGCCCGTATCGGCAATGCCCCTATGGGGGATAGGTGTGGCATGGGGATCCATGGCGGTCAGGGTGGCTATCTGGCCGGGCTCCCTTCCACCCCCTTCAATGTCGACTCCTGGGTTGCCCGCCAGCCCCCCGCCAAGCAAAAGCTGGTCACCATGCTGCGTCACGCCGCCAAGCACCATAAAGTGGATGCCCGGCTGGTACTGGCGATTGCCATCGCCGAATCCAATCTCAACAGCCGTGCCGTTTCCCCCAAGAATGCCCAAGGGCTGATGCAGCTCATCCCCGAAACCCAGCAACGGTTCGGGGTAACCCGGCCATTCGATCCGGCCCAGAACATCAAGGGTGGCGTCAGTTATCTCAAATGGCTGGATCGCCGCTTCGATGGCGACTGGGTACTGATCTCGGCAGCCTACAATGCCGGGGAAAAAGCGGTGGAACGCTATGGCGGGATCCCACCCTATGGCGAGACGCAGGAGTATGTGAAACGGGTGCTCTACTTCGCTGGCCACAAGCAGCCCTGAGCGGGAGGTCAGGAGCTCGCCCGACCGGAAGGCGGCACACGCCCCTTTCTGCGGCCACTGTGGCGGCCACGCCCCCAATAATCGAAGCCATAGTGGCGGTAGTAACCCACCAGATTGCTGACCAGAAACAGCCCCTCCATCAGCGCGGCGACCGGTGAGCCCACCAGCAGGTTGTTACCCAGCCAGCAGAGGGTACCGAGCAGCATCCAGCGCCGCAAAAGGCGATCATCCGGGCAAAACGCGGCCCGGGTTTGCAGCAAGCTCGCCAGCAGCCCGATCCATGAGAGCAGGCCCTGATAGGTCGCCAGCGCCGCCGCACAGGCCAACCCCATGAAAAACCACACCAAGATGCGGCGAACCAGCCAGATGCTGACCAGAAAGCGCATGCTGGCCAGCAGCAACAGGCTGGCGGCCGACCACTGCCCGAGCAGGGCAAAGTGACCGGCATTGAGGGCGCAGGAGAGGGCCAGACAGGCCAGGATCCTGCGGCGATCCCGCAACTGAAACGACAACAGATCGAGCAACAAGGCCAGGCTCACCACCAGCTGCGACCACAGAAACAGCGACATCATCCACTCCTCATCCGTCATTTGGATGGCGCAGCATGAGGGGATGGTCGGAGAGCAGCATTAACCCGTGTTAATGCGCCTGCGGATCCGTGACAGGGTGACCGGGCTGATGCCGATATAGTTGGCGAGCTGCACTTGGGTCAGTCGCGCAGGCCAGTGGGGGAAGGTGTGACAGAGCTCCCGATAGCGCTCCTCGGGGGAGTGGAGCAGCAAAAACGCCTCCTTGCGCTCCTTGTAACCGAGCTGCTGTCGCAGCAGGGCCATGCAGACCGGCTGCCAGGCGGGCTCATCCAGCAGGGTGAGCGGCATCCGCACCACCTGCAGCGCCGTCAGCGCCTCCAGCTGATAGCGGGCGATCGATCCCGTGAGCCAGCTGTCATAGAGCAGGCAGAGTTCCCCCTCGAAGTAGAACTCCTTGCAGCGCTCCTGTCCGTCCCGGGTGTAGTGGCAGGCGCGAGCGATGCCCGCTTCGATATAGAAGGCAGCTTCCTGCTCTGCCCCTTGCGCCAACAGTGCCTGACCGGCACGCAGCGTCTGCCGTGGCAAGCGCAGGCTGATGGCTTCACTCAGCGCGGCGTCCAATCCCATAGTGCAGAGAAAGGCGGCCAGCGAGGGGGCTTCAGAGGATGGGTTCATGACGGCTCCGGGACAAAACGACAGCCCACATCATGCCCAAATTGCACGGCTGATGCAGCAAGGCGTGACCGCTGCGGCAAAGGGGGGACATAGCCGGGTGCCACCTTTGCCCCCCCTCGTCCGTTGGTTTACAATCGACGGGTTTTTTGGAACCCGGTTGACCTGTGTCGACCTGGCCCCACCACGACATCAGTCTGTTAATGCCAAGACATTAACCTGCTGAAAAGGAAGAGAATTAGCCAATGGCTCAATTTATTTACACCATGAACCGGGTCGGCAAGGTAGTGCCGCCCAAGCGTCATATTCTCAAGAACATCTCCTTGAGCTTCTTCCCGGGCGCCAAGATCGGCGTGCTGGGTCTGAACGGCGCCGGTAAATCGACCCTGCTGCGCATCATGGCGGGCATCGACACCGAGATCGAAGGGGAAGCCCGTCCGCAGCCCGGCATCAAGATCGGCTACCTGCCGCAGGAGCCGAAGCTGGAGCCGGAGCAGACCGTACGCGAAGCGGTCGAAGAGGCCGTTGGCGAGGTGAAGCGCGCCATGGCCCGTCTGGACGAGGTCTATGCGGCCTACGCCGACCCGGATGCCGACTTTGACAAGCTGGCCCGCGAACAGGGCGAGCTGGAAGCCATCATCCAGGCCCAGGGCGGCCACAACATGGAGAACCAGCTGGAGCGCGCGGCCGATGCCCTGCGCCTGCCGGCCTGGGATGCCAAGATCAAGCACCTCTCCGGTGGTGAGCGCCGCCGTGTGGCACTCTGCCGTCTGCTGCTGGAAAAGCCGGACATGCTGCTGCTGGACGAACCGACCAACCACCTGGATGCGGAATCCGTGGCCTGGCTGGAGCGCTTCCTGCACGACTACGAAGGCACTGTAGTGGCGATCACCCACGACCGTTACTTCCTCGACAACGTGGCGGGCTGGATCCTGGAGCTGGACCGCGGCGAAGGTATCCCGTGGGAAGGCAACTACTCCTCCTGGCTGGAGCAGAAGGACGCCCGTCTGGCGCAGGAAGCAAGTTCCGAAGCGGCCCGTCGCAAGTCCATCGAGAAAGAGCTGGAGTGGGTTCGTCAAAACCCGAAAGGGCGTCAGGCCAAGTCCAAGGCCCGTATGGCTCGCTTCGAAGAGCTCAACACCAACGACTACCAGAAGCGCAACGAGACCAACGAGCTGTTCATTCCGCCCGGACCGCGCCTCGGCGACAAGGTGGTGGAAGTGGCCAACCTGCGCAAATCCTATGGTGATCGTGTACTGATCGACGATCTGTCGTTTGCCATTCCGAAAGGTGCCATCGTCGGCATCATCGGCCCGAACGGTGCCGGTAAGTCGACCCTGTTCCGCATGATGTCGGGTCAGGAGCAGCCGGATTCCGGCGCCATCACGCTAGGTGAAACCGTGGTGCTGGCCTCTGTCGATCAGTTCCGCGACAGCATGGATGACAAGAAGACGGTATTCGAAGAGGTCGCTGACGGTCAGGATATCCTGCGCATCGGCAACTACGAGTTCCCGAGCCGCGCCTATATCGGCCGCTTCAACTTCAAGGGTTCCGACCAGCAGAAGCGGGTTGGCGAACTCTCCGGTGGTGAGCGTGGTCGTCTGCATCTGGCCAAGCTGCTGCAGACCGGCGGCAACGTGCTGCTGCTGGATGAACCGACCAACGATCTGGATATCGAAACCCTGCGCGCCCTCGAGAACGCCCTGCTGGAGTTCCCGGGTTGTGCCATGGTCATCTCCCACGACCGCTGGTTCCTCGACCGTATCGCCACTCACATCCTTGACTATCAGGATGAGGGCAAGATCGAGTTCTTCGAAGGTAACTTTACCGAATACGAAGAGTGGAAGAAGAAGACCTACGGCGCCGAGGCGATCCAGCCGCACCGCGCTAAATATAAGCGCATCGCCAAATAAGGCTGACTGCGTGTTGAGGGGAGCTTCGGCTCCCCTTTCTGTTGCCTTTTGACTTACAATCCTAGACGGATGCCTTTGCATGGATGTAGCACGATGACGACCCCGATAGAGAAAAAACTCACCATCCAGATCCGGGTTGAACCGGGGTGCCTCGGGCCGGATGGCAAGGAGCACATAGAGACCTTCTGTGCTGCTGCCGCCAAGATTTTTGCCGCCGTGGAGCCCGAGCTGGTGAGCTGGGTGCTGATCCCCCGCTACGACAAGCAACTGCCTGAGCAGGAGTTCTTTATCGAGGGGCGCAAGCTGACCGAAGAGCAGGCAAGCCTCTTTCTGCGCCGCTTCGGCCGTGAACTGGGTGAAGTGCAAGACCGGCTCGACTCGGTACTGGCCCAGCTGGTGGAGCGCTACTTCAAAACCCTCTAAGCCCCCAATTTTCGATAAAAGGTTCTCTGCTGAGAACCTTTTTTTATGCTCAAAAAGCAAACGTTTGAATTTTTACTCTATTCATTGATCTGCTTCGCAGATCCGGGGTTTGTAAACGGCGCCGCCTGTGTAAAAATGTGCGCGCTGTCACGGTATCAGGACGAGTCTGGTTACTTAACCGCCAGAAACAGGGCGATTTACCCCACATGGATGGGATAGCCCGTTCCCCTGCTGCTTATTTCACGTCACCTATTGGAATCCAACATGAATCAACAACACCAAGCTGCCAATCAGGCCGCCGGGCAAGGATTGCTTGAGCGCCTGTTTGCCCTGCAAGGCCATGGCACTACCGCCCGTACCGAAGTGATCGCCGGTATCACCACCTTCCTGACCATGGTCTACATCGTGTTCGTCAACCCGCAGATCCTCTCTGCGGCGGGCATGGACACCCAGGCCGTGTTCGTCACCACCTGCCTCATCGCCGGTATCGGCAGCATCCTGATGGGCCTGTTGGCCAACCTGCCCATCGCGCTGGCCCCCGCCATGGGCCTCAACGCCTTCTTCGCCTTCGTGGTGGTTGCAGGTATGGGCTACTCCTGGCAAGTGGGCATGGGCACCATCTTCTGGGGCGCCATGGGTCTGTTGATCCTCACCCTGCTGCGGGTGCGCTACTGGCTGATCGGCAACATTCCGCTCACCCTGCGGGTTGGCATCACCGCCGGTATCGGTCTGCTGATCGCCCTGCTCGGCCTGCACAACGCCGGGATCGTGGTGGCCAGCCCCGCGACTATGGTAACCGTGGGCAATCTCACCTCGCTGCCCTGCCTGCTGGGTCTGCTCGGTTTCTTCCTGATCTGCATCTTCTCCGCCCGCGGCGTCCACTCCGCCGTGCTGATCGCCATCGTGGTCACTACCGGTCTGGGCTGGCTGTTTGGCGATGTCACCTTCAAGGGCTTTGTCTCCATGCCCCCCAGCATCGAGCCGGTGTTCGGCCAACTGGATCTGATGGGATCGCTCGATATCAGCCTCGCCGGGATCATCTTCTCCTTTATGCTGGTCAACCTGTTCGACTCTTCCGGCACCCTGATCGGTGTCACCAACCGCGCCAAGCTGGCCGATGACAAGGGCCACTTCCCACGCATGAAACAGGCGCTGATGGTGGATAGCGTGAGCTCCGTCGGCGGCGCCTTCATGGGCACCTCCTCGGTTACCGCCTTTATCGAGAGCAGCTCCGGCGTCGCCGTCGGCGGCCGCACCGGTCTGACTGCCATCGTGGTCGGCCTGCTGTTCCTGCTGGCGATCTTCTTCTCTCCAGTCGCCGCCATGGTGCCGGCCTATGCCGCCGCTGGCGCCCTTATCTATGTGGGCGTGCTGATGTGCTCCGAGCTGACCCGGGTGAAGTGGGAAGATCTGACCGAAGCGGTACCAGCCTTTATGACCGCCGTCATGATGCCGTTCAGCTTCTCCATCACCGAGGGGATCGCCGTCGGCTTTATCTCCTACTGCGTGATGAAGGCAGGCACCGGCCGCTGGCGCGAAATCAACCCCTGCGTGCTGGTGGTGGCCCTGCTGTTCATCCTGAAGTTCGTCTGGGTCGACAGCCACTGATAATGACCAGTGCAATCCGATGGGCTCCCGACAGGGAGCCCATTTTTATTTGCCGGATCATGCTTCTCGCCCCTGCGCTGTGACGCGGGGGCCTGACAGTGCTAGATTGGCAGCCACCATTTTGAACCGGCAGCGTTGTTAACCTCGTGTCGTTAACCAGCTGTCGTGAACCACAAGGACGGCAACCGTGGCCCAGCATTCTCCCTCTTTCTCTGCCCTCTCCCCCCTGCTGCAAGAACAGGCCGAGCGCCAATGGCAACGGCTGATCGAACTGGCCCCCGACTATGGCTCGCTGCCCGAGCCCGTTCGCCAGACCCTGCTGACCCTGCTCGGTCTCTCCGATTTTGTCGCCGACTCCCTCTTCAAACAGCCGGCGTTGCTGACCGAGCTGCTCGCCTCCGGAGATCTGGAGCGCTCCGACCGCTGGCCCGCCTACCAGAGAGATCTGACCGCCCTGCTCGCCGAGGTGAGCGATGAAGAGGCGCTCAAGCGCGTCCTGCGCCAGTTCCGCCGCAGCCGCATGCTGGTGATCGCCTGGCGCGAGCTGCTGGGCCACGCCGAAGTGGAAGAGAGCTTTATCCACCTCACCAAACTGGCGGATGCCCTGATCTGCTCCGCCCGCGACTGGCTCTACGCCAAACAGTGCAGCGAGCTGGGCACCCCGATGGATGGCAACGGCAACCCGCAACCGCTGCTTATCCTCGGCATGGGCAAGCTGGGGGGGGGCGAGCTTAACTTCTCCTCGGATATCGACCTTATCTTCACCTTCCCGGAGAATGGCTACACGGTCGGCGGGCGGCGCGAGCTGGCCAACCAGCAGTTCTTTATCAAGCTCGGTCAGCGCATCATCAACGCCCTCCACCAGCCCACCCA
>NZ_JBFODN010000088.1:0-7553 GCF_040908345.1 Aeromonas sp. R3-1 | reverse complement strand
GGTCTCGGGCATCAGCTCAGGTATCGCCTCCACCATCTTGCTGGCGGTGACGCTCTTCAAGGAGAACCATCACAGCCAGGGGGTGAGCTTTGTGCATCGCTTCGAGCGGCCGGTGCTGGCGGTGGAGGTGTTGCTACTGGTCTGCTTCTTTACCGGCCTCTACTTCGGTGGCGGTCAGAAAGAGGTGGCCATGTGGGCGGCCATCGGCAGCGGCTTCTGGGCTCAGGTGTTCTGGGTCGGCGTGGTGGGGATCGGCATGCTGCTGCCCCAGCTACTGGCTCTGCTGACCCCGGCGCCCCTGCGGGAGCGAAACGGCCATCTGGTGCTGGTCTGCAGCCTGACCCTGGTGGGGATCCTGCTGCTGCGCTACTTCGTGCTTTATGCCGGCCAGATGACGGTAGTTTAAAAACCGGTTCACGCTCCTGTTGCGAGGTCGTGATCAAGGCTCATGTGCTGCTCGGAATCCTCATGTATTCACATACATTGCGGTTCCTGCGCTGCTCTTTACCTTGCTGACGACCTCTCACGACGGATCGTGAACCGGTTATTGAAAGCTGGGGATAAGCACCAGCCGCCCTTCGGGTGACTGGCGCTTATTTGTGGCGATGAGCTGTTGCCAAGAATGTGGATGTTATCCCCCAGCGCCGGTACGGTGCTGGGGGATAACATAGACGAATGATTGACTGGAGGTTGTGTGCTGGCGGAGCTCGGCTATCTCTCACTGTTGCTGGCGGCGGCACTCTCCTTGCTGCAGGGCACACTGCCTTGGCTGGGATTACGGCTCGCCTCCCCGACCCTGCTGCGCAGCGCAAAGCCGCTGGCCCTCCTGGTCGCGCTCCTGCTGTTGGCCGCCCTACTGCTGCTCGCTAGCTGCTTTGGCCTCGATGATTTCACCGTCAGCTATGTGGCCCAACACGCCAACAGCGCCCTGCCCCTGGGCTTCAAACTGGCGGCGGTGTGGGGCGGCCATGAAGGCTCCATGCTCTTTTTTGTTTTTGCGTTGGGGCTGTGGGGCGCCCTGGTGGCCCTTTGCTCCAGGCGGGTCGATCCGCTGATCACAGCCCGGGTATTGGCCATCATGGGGCTGATCGTCGGGCTGTTCGCCCTCTATACCCTGATCTTCTCCAGCCCGTTTGACCGCCAGTTCCCGGGGCCGCAGGAGGGGCGCGATCTCAACCCCATGCTGCAGGATATCGGCCTTATCATCCACCCGCCCCTGCTCTATCTCGGTTACGTCGGCTTTGCGGTCAACTTCGCCTTCGCCATGGCGGCGCTCCATTCGGGCAGACTGGATGGCGCCGTGGCCCACTGGAGCCGCCCCTGGGCGCTCGGCTCCTGGGTCTTTCTCACCGCCGGTATCGTGCTGGGCTCCTGGTGGGCCTATTACGAACTGGGCTGGGGCGGCTGGTGGTTCTGGGATCCGGTAGAAAACGCCTCCCTGCTGCCCTGGCTGCTCGGCACTGCATTGCTGCACGCTCTTGTCGTCTGCGAGAAGCGCGGCGCTTACGGCCACGCCGTGCTGCTGCTCTCCATCTTTACCTTTTCGCTGAGCCTGCTCGGTACCTTCGTGGTGCGCTCCGGGGTGCTCACCTCGGTGCACGCCTTTGCGGTGGACCCCAGCCGTGGCCTCACCCTCTTGTTGCTGCTCGGCTTGTTATTGACCTGCGCCCTCACCCTGTTTGCCCTGCGGGCGGACATTCGCGCACCCTATGCCCACTTTGGCTTGCTGTCAAAAGAGGGGCTGCTCGGCGCCGCCATCCTGCTGCTCAGCGTGGCCTGCGCCAGCGTGCTGCTCGGTACCTTCTACCCCATGGTGTTCCAGTCGCTCCATCTGGGTTCACTCTCGGTGGGCGCCCCCTATTTCAATACCATCTTCGTGCCGCTGGCCCTTTGCCTAATGGTGCTGATGACCCAACTGCCGCGCCTGCGCTGGCAGCAGCTTGCGACACATTCCCGACTCAACGCGCTGTTGCCGCCGCTGTTTGGCCTGCTTGGCGGCGGGCTCATTAGCCTTGCCTATCTGGAACAGGGATCGTTTTCCGGTAACTGGAACGGCATCCTCGCCAATATGGTGAGCCTCTGGCTGATGGCCAGCCTGTTGCTCCCGCTCTTGCAACTGACGTCGCGGCGTGAGCTCACCCTCAATCGGCTCGGCAGCTTGCTCACCCACCTCGGGGTGGCGGTGTGCGCCCTTGGCATCGCGCAGGTGAGTCACCACAGTCAGGAGGGGGGCACTGTGCTAAGTGCCAACCAGCCCTACCAGCTCGGTGCCTTCGAGTTTCGCTATGAGGGGCGCGAGCCGGTGATCGGCCCCAACTATACCGCCGAGCGGATCACGCTTAGCGTGCACAAGAATGGTAAAGATGTGGCGCGGCTGACGCCGGAGCGGCGCCACTACAGCGTTCGCACCATGAACATGAACGAGCCGGGCATCGCGTGGGGAATGCTCGGCGATCTCTACGTGGTGCTGGGTGAGAAGATGGGACCAGATGCCTATGCCATGCGGCTGCACTACAAGCCGCTGGTGCGCTGGATCTGGCTCGGCGGCCTGTTGATGATGGCGGGCGGCACCCTGCGTCTGCTCGCCCGTCGCCCCTTGCTAGCCTCTCGTTCCGTTGCGGTTGGCACCTCCCATCACCAGCTCGAACAGGAGGCGTTATGAGATCCCGCCTGCGCCTCTTTGTTCCACTGCTGCTGACCCTGGGCCTCGGCGCCCTGCTCTGGCTCGGCCTTGGCAACAATCCCTACAGCCAGGATGAGGCGACGCTCGGGCGCACCCTGCCTGTGTGGCAGAGCGACAATCTGCTGGATGGGCGTCCGATCCAGACCCCCAGCCTCAAGGGGGAGCCCTTTGTCCTTAACGTCTGGGCCAGCTGGTGCGTCAACTGCCGCGCCGAGCATCCGTTGCTCAGCGAGCTCGCGGGCACCGTGCCCCTCTACGGTCTCAACTACCGGGACAAGGGGGATGCGGCCCGCGCCTGGCTTATCCAGGCGGGCAACCCCTATCGCGCCGTACTGGCCGACCCTGACGGCAAATTGGCTCTTGAGCTCGGCGTCTACGGCACGCCAGAGACCTATCTGTTTGATGCCGATGGTGCCCTGCTCGCCCGCCACACCGGCGAACTCACCAAAGGGATCTGGCAACGCCAGTTTGCCCCCCTGCTCGACAAGGCGCGAGCGGATGCGCAGATAAAGGCCGCCACAATGGCACCCGCGATTGCGCCATCTATTGCAACATCAGCTCGGGAGACACAGCCATGATGTGCCGTTCTCTTGCTTGCGCCCTGCTGGCCCTCGGCATGCTGCTGAGTGCAACTGCATATTCCAGCGGGGTCGATACCTATGAGTTTCGTCACCCCGAGCTGCAAAATCGGGCGCAAGAGCTGGCCCGCGCCCTGCGCTGCCCCCAGTGCCAGAACCAGAATCTGGTGGAGTCCAACTCCCCCATCGCGCGGGATCTGCGGCTAGAGGTCTACCGCTGGGTGGACGAGGGACAGTCTGATGAGCAGGTGATCGCCCGCATGACGGAGCGCTTCGGTGATTTCGTCCGCTACGATCCCCCCTTCAAGAGCAGCACGGCGCTGCTGTGGGGCGGTCCCCTGCTGCTGTTGGGGCTGGCACTGTTGACCCTGTCTCGCCGCCTGACACGCACTAAGGCGCAACCCATCCCTGTCGTTAAGGCAATCGATGAGTCAATCTATCAACCCGCCGCCGATCCCCGCAGCGAATTGAATTTGCTGATCATGCACGGGGAGCAGGCAGGCCTCTCCCCCGACCAACCACTCTACAGGGAGCTGAGCGCCGCCCGCCTGGCCAGCGCTATCCCGGCGGCTGAGCTGACCCTGCGCGCGCAACTGGCCAGCCAGCATGACAATCGCGGCCGCAATAACCGGCACGGGCGGGCCTTGTTGCTGCTTGGCATCATGGCCATCGCGGCCGTTGCCGCTGGCTATCTCAGCACCGGCCGCTATCAGGCATGGCAGGATTATGCATCCCGTCCCAATCCGCTGGCGGGGTTGAGCCCGCGGGATCTGCAGGACAAGGAGCTGGGGAGTCTGCATCAGAAGCTTCAGCGCAGCCCCGCCGATCTCGACAGCTGGGCGGCGCTCGGCCAGCTCTATCTCTATCGGGGTGAATATGACAACGCCCTGCTCGCCTACCAACGTCTCGCTCTGCTGGAGGGGGGCGCCAGCGCGGCGACCCAGGCCGCCCAAGCCACCGTACTCTACTATCAGGCGGGCCAGCAGCTGACTCCCGAGGCAACCCGCCTGCTGGAGAGCGCCCTCAAGCAGGATGCGGGGGAAGTGAGCGCCCTGATGCTGCTCGCCTCCGATCACTTTCTGCATGGTCGCTACCGTCAGGCCATTGCGCTGTGGCAGCAACTGCTCGATGGCGAGCGCCCTCGCATCAATCGGGCCGCGCTGATCGAGGCAATTCAGACTGCGCGGATGATGGGGGGCTAGCCCGACAGATCCGTTGCTTCTTCTCAGGACGTTAGCGCCTTCTTCCTGCCAAGCCCTGCGCAATGTCAATCAATGTAAACACCCCCATACGGGGGTGTTTTGTTATTGGTTCGCCTTGGCAGGTATATCTCGACGTGCGCTTAAGGCCGCTCGCCAGCGGCCAGACGGCGGTTGATATCGGCGATAACCGGGGCGATGTCGGCAAGGGTATCAATCACATAGTGCGCCCCCGCCGCCCGCAGTTTGGCCTCGGCCGGTGCGCGCCGGGCGGCGATCTCCGCCTCGCTCATGGCGACAAACTCTTCCCAGGTGGCGCCAAACTCGTTGCCGGAAACAGACAGCCCCACCGTCCACATGCCCGCGTTAAGCCCTTCGCTGATACCCGGCACGGCGTCATCCACCTTGATGCAGCGATGCACGGCGCTGATTCCCAACTCAATCACGTTGGCCAGCGCCATCCAGGGGCCGGGGCGACCACCGGCCTTGAGATCGTCGGTGGCGACCCAGTGATCCGGGCGATAGCCGTGATCGGCCGCCGCTGGTACCAGCGCCTCCATCACCGGACGGGGATAACCGGAGCAGGAGCCGATTTTCATCCCCTGCACCCGCAGAGCGTCCAGCACCGGCAGCACTCTTGGGATGGGGGCAGCAAAGCGGGTCACGGCGGCAATCTGCAGCGGCATAAAGGTGTGATAAATGTGGTCCACCTCGGCATGGCTCATGGGGTGGCCAAAGCGGGCCTGCCAGCGCACAGCCACCGAGGGCAGACGGCCCAGCGCGGCGATGTGATCCCACTTGCCAAGGCCCATGGGCTGGCGCGCCTCATCCAGGGTCACGGGGAAGTCATAGGCGCGGGCGAAGGCCTCGACGAAGATGGAGGTGGGGGCGAAGGAGCCGAAATCGACGACGGTGCCAGCCCAATCGAGGATCAGCGCCTCTACGTCGGTGGTCGGGTCTGCGGCAATTTGCAAATCAGTCATGGTGATGTTCCTGTTTCGGTGAAATTGCGATCTCGCCGAGGGCGCGATCGAGAATGGCGATGGCGCGCACCAGATCGGCGCGGGCGATATTGAGCGGCGGCGAGAGCTGGATGACATTGCCCTGGGAGACCTTGAAGCTGAGCCCCAGTTCCAGACAGCGATAGAGCAGCCGCTCGGCGGCCTGGCTGTTGCGGGTGCGACTCTGGTGATCGACCACCAGATCGAGCGCCCACAGGAGGCCGATACCACGTACCTGCCCGATCAGCGGGTGACGTTCGGCCAACTTGCCGAGCTCGGCCGCCATAAAACGGCCATCCTCCTGCGCTTTTGCCAGCAACCCCTCTTCGCGGATGGTACTGATGGTAGCGAGCGCCGCCGCGCAGCCGATAGGGCTCTTCTCGTGGGTGTAGTGACCGAGCGAAATAGCTGCGGCCTGATTGAAACGGTCGCGGGTAATGAGCGCGGCAAACGGTACCACCCCGCCCCCCAACCCCTTGCCCAGACAGATGATGTCAGGCTCGATGCCAAACTCTTCAAAGCTGAACCAGTGGCCAGTGCGCCCCAGGGTGTTGGGGATCTCGTCGACGATCAGCAGCACCTTGTGGCGATCGCAGATCTCGCGCACCCGCTGCCAGTAGGCCTTCGAGGGCACCTGCACATCGGTGTTGCGGATAGGTTCGGCGATAAAGGCGCCGATGCCTCCCTCCTTCTCGATGACGTACTCCAGATAATCGGCGTAGTGCAGGTCATCCCCCTCCCCGCGATACCAGACGCCGCGATAACGAGTGGGCGGCGGGATGCGCTCCACCCCGGCCATCAGCGGGCCCATACCGGCGCGAAAACAGGCTTCACCGCCGACCGAGATGGCATCGAGGGAGGCGCCGTGAAAGGCATCCCAGAGGGACACCACCTTGCTGTTGCCGGTGATGAAACGGGCAAGCTTCAGGGCAATCCCCACCACCTCGCTGCCGCCGGGGGCGAACAGCACCCGGTTGAGATCGCCGGGGGCCAGCTCGGCCAGGGTGCGGGCACAGTCGATGGCAACCTGATGGGTGTAGCGGCGGGGCGCAAATGGCAGTTCGGCGAGTTGCTGCTGCACCGCGGCCACCACCCTGGGATGACCGTGGCCCAGCTGATGAACGCTGTTGCCGTGAAAATCGAGGTAACGCGCGCCCGATACACTGGTCAGCCAGCTCCCCTGCGCGCGTTCAAGCAGATCGAGACAGGGGGTGGAGAGGGCCTGATGGAGAAAGTAGCGGCTATCCTCCGCCAATCCGGCCTGTACATCTTCGCTCTGGCCCGCCCACCAGCGCGCCCGCCCCTCGCCGAGGTTGATATCCCCTTCGCTGTCGGCGCGGCCGCTGCCGTGCAGCTTATGGTCATGCAAATCGCGGCCACGCAGATCACGACCCTGAGCCAGCATGCTGGTCATCGCGCGTCCCCTTGCCAGTAGCAGGCGCTGGCCATGGCGGCGAGCAGATCGCGCACCCGCTCCGGGGTCACGTCACCGATATTGCCGATACGGAAGCAGTCGGCCTGGGAGACCTTGCCCGGATAGATGACAAAGCCCTGCGCCTTGAGCCGCTGGTAGAAATCGGCGAAGCGGTAGTCAGGGTGGGCCGGAGAGTAGAAGGCGGTGATGATGGGAGACTGCCACTGCTCGGGCAGCAGCGGCGCAAAGCCGAGGGCAGCCATCCCCGCCACCAGCGTACGCTGATTCTCGCTGTAGCGCTGATGACGGGCTTCAATGCCCCCCTCCTCGTCCAGCTCGCGCAGGGCCTGGGCAAAGGCAAGCACGGTATGGGTGGGCGAGGTAAAGCGCCACTTGCCCCCCTGCTGCTCCATGGTCTGCCACTGGGCATGCAGGTCGAGGGAGACCGAGCGGGCACGACCGGCGCAGGCCGCCAGCGCGGCGCGGCGAGCGATGACGAAGCCAAAACCCGGCACCCCCTGAATGCACTTGTTGGCCGAACTGATAAGAAACTCGATGCCAAGGTGTCCCATGTCGATGGGGATACCGCCAAAGCTGCTCATGGCATCGACGATCAGGTGAATGCCGCGGCGCTGGCAGAGCGCAGCCACCTCCTCAAGGGGGTTGAGCATGCCGGTG